>NZ_CBFFRL010000013.1:0-45016 GCF_965644215.1 Phytobacter sp. V69 | reverse complement strand
ACGGCCTCATTTCTCGCTGCCGTCCAGATCAGATGCATCGCTCTCTGGGCTAAAATCTTGTGACGACACTATCTAAGACTTTGAGATAAGTCACGTTGTCATCTCACTGTCATGCGCGCTGCCTATAGTCGCTCTGTTTTATTTCTTTTTAAGTATTTATACATGGAGAAAATAAATTGAAACAGAGCGCATTATTCATCGCTTTATTCCCTATACTGTTTACCCCGGTTATTTATGCGGATACTACACCTGGAACAGTGCTGGAGAATCGTACTGCCCAAGGGGATATTACGACACAAGGCGGTGCCCGCCGTTTAAGTGCCGATCAAACCGATGCAATTCGTTCCTCGCTTAATGACAAACCAGCGAAAAATATAATTCTGCTGGTCGGCGATGGCATGGGTGATTCAGAAATTACCGCCGCGCGAAATTATGCCGAAGGGGCCGGTGGTTATTTTAAAGGTATTGATGCGTTACCGCTGACGGGTCAGTACACGCACTACGCGCTGGATAAAAAAACGGGCAAACCCGATTACGTGACCGATTCCGCGGCATCCGCAACGGCATGGTCCACCGGCGTGAAAACCTATAACGGCGCGCTGGGCGTCGATATCCACGAAAAAGATCATATGACGATTCTGGAGATGGCAAAAGCCGCTGGTTTTGCCACCGGTAACGTCTCTACCGCTGAACTGCAGGATGCGACCCCAGCGGCGCTGATTTCCCATGTGACCTCACGTAAATGCTACGGCCCGAGCGTCACCAGCGAAAAATGCGCCAGCAATGCGCTGGAAAAAGGTGGCAAGGGGTCTATTTCTGAGCAGTTGCTGAACGCCCGCGCGGACGTCACTCTCGGCGGCGGCGCGAAAACCTTTAGCGAAACGGCAACCGCCGGTGAGTGGAAAGGCAAAACGCTGCGTGAGCAGGCACAGGCGCGCGGCTATCAGTTAGTGGGTGACGCCTCGTCGCTGGCGGCTATTACCGAAGCCAATCAGGATAAACCGCTGCTGGGTCTGTTCTCCGAAGGCAACATGCCGGTTCGCTGGGAAGGGCCGAAAGCCTCCCTGCACGGCAATCTCGATAAGCCTGCGGTAACCTGTACGCCGAATGCGAAGCGTACCGATAGCGTACCGACGCTGGCGCAGATGACCGAAAAAGCCATCGATCTGCTGAGTAAAAACCAGAAAGGCTTCTTCCTGCAGGTGGAAGGCGCGTCAATCGATAAACAAGATCACGCGGCCAACCCGTGCGGTCAGATTGGTGAAACCGTTGACCTCGACGAAGCCGTGCAGAAAGCGCTGGCCTTCGCCAAAAAAGACGGCAACACGCTGGTCATCGTCACCGCTGACCACGCGCACGCCAGCCAGATTATCCCGGCTGACACCAAAGCGCCTGGCCTGAGCCAACTACTGAATACCAAAGACGGTACGGTGATGGCGATGACTTACGGCAACTCTGAGGAAGAGTCGATGGAGCATACCGGTACCCAGATTCGTCTGGCGGCCTATGGTCCACATGCGGCTAACGTCGTGGGCCTGACCGATCAGACCGACCTGTTCTTCACCATGAAAGACGCACTTGGGCTGAAATAATCCGCTGCCCGGCAGGAAATCTCTCCTGTCGGGTGGTTTTTTCGCCATGACGGACCATTCTTAAGGGGCAAGGCTTACAGAAGGATGGTGCAATGAAAATAACATTACTTGTTACGCTCCTGTTCGGCCTGGTGTTTGTCACCGCACTGAGTGCCGCTGAGAAGACGCTTACCCCTCAACAACAACGTATGACCCTCTGCAATCAACAGGCCACTGCGCAAACCCTTTCCGGCGATGCCCGCAAGCGGTACTTGAGCGATTGCCTGAAAAACACCAAAACGGAGCCCGGACAAAAAAGTCTGACTCCACAGCAGCAAAAAATGCGCGAGTGCAACGCACAGGCGACGCAGCAGTCGCTTAAAGGCGAAGATCGCAGCAAATTCATGAGTGCCTGCCTGAAAAAAACGGGCTAACCCAAACGGGTGAGTTCGCCACGCGGCTCACCCGAAATTTCATACTTTCCCTGCATGACCCCTCTCTATAATTTGGGAAATTGTTTCAGAATGTTCCCAAAAATGATGAATGATAATAACTTTTACACGCCAGAGAGCGGAAAAGAACGGCGCACCATGCTGAATGACGACGATCCTCATGCCATGGGGCTCCAGTTTGCGCAGCGGGAGAGGCTGCCACGGGCGGTCGGACTGGCCTGCTTATTTATGCCGCTGGCGGGCGTGCTGGCGCTGCAACCCATTGCGGGCGGCTGGTGGATTCTATTGGTGCTGTGGACTTTCGTCTGGCCACATCTGGCCTGGCAACGGGCGGCGCGTTCAAGCGATCCTTACACCAGTGAAACTCATAATCTGAAAGCCGATGCCATTCTGGCCGGCATGTGGATGGCGCTGACCGGCGTGAATATGTTGCCGTCGATCGCACTCGCCATGATGGTATTTATCACCACCATGGGGTCGGCCGGGCCACGGCTGTGCCTTGCCGGCGTCGTATTGATGGCGGTCTCCTGCCTGGTGACTCTCCAGCTCACCGGTATTGCGATTAACCTTGCCAGCTCATCACTCATTATCTTACTGACGGTGCCGGTACTTCTGCTGTACCCACTCCTTTTCTCCTGGGTGAGCTTTCGCACTGCCGCAAGGCTGGAAGAGCATAAACGTCGCCTGCAGGTGATGAGCATTCGTGACGGCATGACCGGCGTCTACAATCGCCGCCATTGGGAAAGCCTGCTACGTGATGAGTTTGACAACTGTCGCCGCCATCAGCGAGCCACGACGCTATTGCTGATCGATGTTGATCACTTCAAAACCATTAATGATACCTGGGGTCATGATGTGGGCGATGAGGCGATTATTGCTATTACCCGTCATTTGCAGCTTACCCTGCGCGGTAGCGATCTGATTGGTCGTTTCGGTGGCGATGAGTTCGCCGTCATCATGTGCGGCACGCCGCCTGAAAACGCGATTACGGCGATGGAGCGAGTCCATTACCGCCTTACCGCTTTCCGCCTGCCTTCTGCTCCTCAGCTGGCGCTGCAAATCAGCGTTGGCGTTGCCCCGTTGACCGATGAAATGGCTCATTACCGGGAGTGGCTAAAATCTGCCGATCTCGCGTTATACAAAGCCAAAAAGGCCGGGCGAAACCGCACCGAAGTTGCCGCCTGACTCCCTCCGCCTGGTTGCTATAGATCTATTCTCTGCCAGGCTTAACAGGTCATCCTTACAGATTGAATGCCTTTTTATTTCCTCGTGGTGTGCGCTGTCTGGCGTTACGACCGTATCTCCAACACTGACACGAGAGCAATGTTATGAGCTATCAATACGTATTAGATATCAAAGCATTACCGGAGAATGAACCGGTTAAAGTCGAGGTGGCGGGTATCGCCATGATCCTCATTCGTACGTCGAGTCAGGTGCGTGCGTTCCAGAGCAAATGCCCACATGCGGGCGCGCCGCTTGAAAAAGGGGCCATATGCGAAGGGCACCTGGTTTGCCCGTGGCATAAAGCGGAATTTGATATTACCAACGGTCAGTGGGTCGAGCCGCTGGCGCTGACCAGCCTTAAGCAGTACCCGGTGCTGCTGGAACACAATCGCGTCATGGTGAACCCGCGCCCAATGTCACCGGCCAGCCGGTCGCACATCCGCGGTGAAGAGCAACAGACCACTGTCATTTTGGGAACCGGCGCCGCCGGGAGTTCTGCCGCCGTTACCCTGCGTGATGCGGGCTACACCGGCCATTTAATCCTTATTGACAAAGAACGCGACGCGCCATATGACCGCACGGCGCTGAGTAAATTTGTCCCGGCGGGCAAAATGAAAATCAGCGAAGTGCCGCATATGCTGGATGAGGCGTTTTATCAGCAGCCGGGTGTTGAAAGCCTGCGCGAAGAAGTGACCGACCTCAACAGCCGTGAGCACCTCCTCACGCTGGCCAGTGGGCAAAGGCTCCATTTTGACAAACTGCTGCTGGCGACCGGCGGGCAGCCGCTATGGCCGGACATTGACGGTAACCATCTGGCGGGCGTGCATGTCCTGCGGGATATCCATCAGGCGCAGCAGTTGCTTAATGACGTGGAGCAGGAACACCAGTTGGTGATCGTCGGCAATAGCTTTATTGCGATGGAGCTGGCGGCGGCGCTACGTAACCAGGATATCGCCGTGACGGTGGTTTCGCGCCATGCGCTGCCGTTTGTTCCGCAGTTTGGTGAAGAGATGGGGCAGCGCTTTCTCAATTTGCATAAGCAAAACGGCGTGAAATTTGTCACAGGGGAGCCTGCGGCACTGGAAGGCAACGGGCATGTGCAGGGGGTACGGCTGAAAAATGGCAAAACGCTGCCTGCGCAAGTGGTGGTGTTTGCCACTGGCGTTCGTCCGTTTACCGACCTGGCCCACGACCTTCATCACGAACAGGACGGCAGCCTGACGGTGGATGAAACCTTATGCGCTGCACCGGATGTATGGGCGGTGGGCGATATTGCCAGCTATCCGGCACCGGAAGGCAGGCGGCGAATCGAACACTGGCGTGTGGCGCAGCAGCAGGGGAGGCTGGCGGCAAAAAATATGTTGGGTGAACACAGCCCGTTCGATCGGGTCACGTTTTTCTGGACGACCCATTTCGGTACGCGCTTTGAATATCTGGGTTACGCCCGGGAGTGGGACAGCGTGAAAATGCTCGGTTCGTTCGACGACAAACGTTTTGCGATGCTGTATGGCGAAGAGGGGATGCTGAAAGCAGTACTAAGCTGCGGTGAAAATACCGCGACGGCAGAGCTGTTGGTGAAAATGCAGCAACCGATAAGCCTGCGCGAAGCCAGTGAGATGCTGGCGTAATACCCGTTGCGCCGCGGGGTGCCCCGGCGGCGCAGCTCGGTTTTATTTACTCATCTTGTCGGATTTTGCCATACAAGCCTGAATGGCGTCGATGACCGCCGCGCGGAAGCCTTTTTCTTCCAGCACTTTCACCGCTTCGATGGTGGTGCCGCCCGGCGAGCAGACCATATCTTTCAGCTCACCCGGGTGTTTGCCGGTTTCCAGCACCATTTTGGCTGAGCCCATTACCGCCTGCGCGGCAAACTTGTAGGCCTGCGCGCGCGGCATTCCGCCCAGTACAGCGGCATCGGCCATGGCTTCGATAAACATAAACACATAGGCCGGCGCGGAACCGCTGACGCCTACCACCGGGTGGATCATCGGCTCGGCAATCACTTCGGCGGCACCAAAGCAGCGGAAAATATTCAGCACGTCGGCGATATCTTCCGACGTCACCAGCGCGTTTGGCGTAACGGAGGTCATCCCGGCATTCACCAGCGACGGTGTGTTTGGCATGGTGCGGATGATTTTGCGATCGTGGCCCAGCGCTCGCGCCAGTTGATCGAGCGTAACGCCTGCGGCAATCGACACGACCAGAGACTCTTTGCTCAGGCTGGATGCGACTTCACTGAGCACCTTAACCATAATGTTCGGTTTTACCGCGCCAAAAACGATATCGGCAATCTGGGCGACTTCCTGCGCGCTTTGGGCGGCGTTAATGCCGTACTGGTCATGCAGCGTGGCGACTTTATCCGGCGACGGGGTATAGACCCAAATCTGCCCGGGCTGCACCTGGCCGCTGGCGATCAGACCGCCGAGAATGGCTTTGCCCATGTTGCCGCAGCCGATAAAACCGATTTTTTTCTCCATTACGTCTGTCTCTCTGCTGATATGTGTTGTGGGGTATAGCTTAACGTGGAACGGCGTGCAGGGCTAAAGCTTAACGTCATGCTTTGCGAAGCGGGGCATTTAACGCGACAATGCCCGAAATCAGAGTGAGGAGTGACAATGGCGATTTGGGTTGATGCGGACGCGTGTCCGAATGTGATTAAAGAGATTCTGTTTCGTGCCGCCGAACGCACGCAAACGCCGTTGACGCTGGTGGCGAACCAGAATATCCGTGTGCCGCCATCGCGCTTTATCCGTTCCGTGCGCGTAGGGGCGGGTTTCGATGTGGCAGATAACGAAATCGTGCGCCTGTGCGAGGCGGGTGATTTGGTGATCACGGCAGATATTCCGCTGGCGGCAGAAGTACTGGCTAAAGGGGCTGCTGCCCTTAACCCGCGCGGCGAGTTGTACACCGAAGCGACCATTCGTGAACGACTGACGATGCGAGACTTTATGGATACGCTGCGCGCCAGCGGGATCCAGACCGGTGGCCCGGACAGCCTGTCCCAGCGTGACCGTCAGCAATTTGCCGCCCAACTGGACAAATGGCTGCTCGAGCGCCAACGCCGTCAGGCGGACTAGTTGTGTCATCATCAGTCATATGAATATGTTACGCTAAGCGAGCCTGTGGGCTTGTCAACATACAATCTTTTAAAGTAAGGTTATCGCTACATAGGTTGCATTAAAATCTTTACACTCCAATGTGGCGTCGTCTCTGGGTTCTCTTGAGGAAGGATGCGAGTTGTTTTTGTAGCGTAACGATTTGTTTACGATCACTCAACGCCAGGCAGGGTGATTTACCGTTTTCTTGTTTTCATTTTTTCACCTTGCGATATCAGAGGGAACACCAGTTCATGACGCTACCCATCTTTTTAATTGGCGCACGTGGTTGCGGTAAAACCACCGTTGGCCATGCTTTATCACAATTACACGTCTGTCCGTTTGTTGATACCGACCACTGGTTGCAGGAGCAGGCGCAGATGACCGTTGCCCAGCTCGTGAGCAAAGAAGGCTGGCATGGTTTCCGCGCGCGTGAAACTCAGGCGCTGGAAGCTGTTACCGCACCTGCACGCGTGGTGGCCACCGGCGGCGGCATCATCCTGAGCGAGTACAACCGCAAATTTATGCGCGAGCAGGGTGTGGTGATTTACCTGTCTGCGCCTGTTTCTGTCCTGGTTGATCGTCTGGAAGCGTATCCGAAAGAGAGCCAGCGTCCGACCCTGACCGGTAAACCTATCCGTGAAGAAGTGGGCGAGATTCTGGCTGGGCGTGATGCGCTGTACCGCGAAGCGGCACACCATGTGGTAAATGCCGCGCAGGATCTTGATTTGGTCATCGCTGAAATTCAGACTGCTCTGCGTCTGGCGCGCGCCAGCTAGCGAAACGATTGTCTATACTTAAGGCCTGACACCGCAACTGAGGTAACGTCATGCCTGGTAAACCACCTTACCCTCGTGAAGCCCGCGTTGTTGCTGTTGAAAAAGGCGCAGCCGGGCAAACCGTCACCTGGTACGAACTGCGTGCCGACCATCCGAACCCCAACTCTTTAATCAGCGAACATCCGACTGAGCAGGAAGCGCTGGATGCGAAAAAGCGTTATGAGGATCCAGATAAAAGCTAACTGCCTTGCATAAGGTCCGAAACGTGAAATAAACAGCGTTTCATCACATTTTTCGCCCTGGCGGGATGGATGAGGAGCGACAATAATCAAACGTTATTGGTGTGTTTAGGAATGTATAAGAACCTGGAAGTCGAGTTTCTCTGGGCTGATATGCCTGAAAACCGGAGCACTTAGCCCCGGTTCATATCAGACTGCGTCAAGGTATTAACGAAAAGCAGTGTTGCAAGGCGGATGAAGAAAATGAGTGCGACGATGGCGATCCTCACCGTGGGGGTGGTGCCTGTTAATGCGATTTTACCGCTGCTGACCGAACATATTTCCGAGCAGCAGATTACCCATTTCAGCCTGCTTGGCAAAATGGATCCCGCGGATGTCCTGACCGATTACGGCGTTGAGCCGGGCGAAACGCCGCTGCCTACGCGTCTGTGCGATGACAGCATTGTGATGGTCTCGCGCGAGAAAGTGGAGCGCGACCTGCAAAGCGTTATCGAAGTGATGGATAACCAGGGTTATGACGTGATTTTGCTGATGAGTACGGCGGATATCCGTGGACTCAATGCGCGAAACTCCATTCTGATTGAACCGCAGCGCATTATTCCACCGCTGGTTGCTTCGATCGTGGACGGGCATCAGGTGGGGGTGATCGTGCCGATCCCTGAACTGATGCAACAGCAGCAGCGAAAATGGAGCGTGCTGGAAAACACGCCGTATTACACGCTGGCGCACCCGTACGAGGCGACAGAGTACGAGCTGGTCACAGCGGGAAAAGAGTTGATTGAACAGGGCGCGGACGTGTTAATGCTCGATTGCCTCGGTTTTCATCAATGGCACAGAGATTTGCTCCAGAAATCATTGGATGTGCCAGTGCTACTGTCTAATGTGCTGGTGGCGCGACTGGCGTCGGAACTGTTGGTATAAGCCGTTTCGCCCTGCAATTTCGCGTGACAGAAGCGAAGTCTGGCCTCTATAGTGTTTTTCCATACATTTTCTCTATAAGGGCCAGTTCATGCTTCAAAGTAACGAATACTTTTCCGGTAAAGTGAAATCCATTGGTTTTACCAGTAGCAGTACTGGCCGTGCCAGTGTGGGCGTGATGGCGGAAGGTGAATACACCTTTGGTACCGCGCAGCCGGAAGAAATGACGGTCATTAGCGGTGCGCTGCGCGTCCTGCTGCCAGGTGAAACTGAATGGCAAACTTTTGCTGCGGGCGAAGTGTTCAATGTTGCCGGCCAAAGTGAATTCCACCTGCAGGTCGCCGAGCCGACGTCTTACCTCTGCCGCTATCTGTAAAAGAAAACGCCCGGCTCAACCGGGCGTTCTGCATTTTAGCGTCTGACGTTTTTCGTCTTAGCGTTCGGCTTCGCCGCCCAGACCTTCCACCAGGCTGTGGATCAGCGTTGCCAGCTCGCCCGTCATCAGAATGAAGTCCGCATCAAAGCGCTGAGCGACGTCGTCACGGTCGATATCTTCGTTCTGGTCGCGTATCTCATCGCCGAATTTCAGGCGCTTGATTGAGCCGTCGTCACAGACCACGAACTGAACGCGCTGCTGCCAGTCGAGGGCCAGCTTGGTGACCACTTTGCCCGCTTCGATATGCACGGCAATCTCGTCGCTCACCAGTTCCTGCTTTTTACAGCGGATCACGCCGCCATCTTCCAGAATGGCTTTCAGCTCGGCTTCGTCGAGCAACTGGAAGCCCTGCGCGACCGTACCGGAACGTACCCATTCCGTCAGCGTCAGCTCAATCGGCGTTTCCAGCGTCAGCGGGACAACCGGCAGAGACCCCAGGCTTTTACGCAGCAGTGCCAGCGTATCTTCCGCTTTTTTCGCACTTGCACAGTCCACCATGATCAAACCGTTAACGGTATCAATCCACATCATGGTCTGGCTAAAACGGCTAAAGGCGCGCGGCAGCAGAGAGTCCAGCACTTCATCTTTCAGGGAATCTTTTTCGGTTTTTTTCAGCTTGCGGCCCTGGTCGGCCTCAAGACGGGAAATTTTGGCTTCCAGCGCCTGTTTGATCACCGGTGAAGGCAGAATTTTCTCTTCTTTGCGCGCACAGATAATGATCTGACCGTTTGCAGTGTGAGTCAGCGCATCACTGTGTGAACCCATCGGTGGAACCCACCCGGTTTTCGCCATATCCTGACTACCGCATGGGGTAAACGATAGTGGGGCAAGCTGTTTTTCCATCTCTTCCGCCTGCAGCGCTACATCGCGGGTGAGACGGTACACCATTAAATTTTTGAACCACAGCATGATATTTTCCACAGTCTGGTCGTTAATTGCAGCGGGCATGATAACTAATTGTCGCCGCGCTTGCATGTGAATGCGTTGTCCAACTATGAGGAGCATTATGTGCGTATTGGTATCGATTTAGGCGGTACAAAGACGGAAATCATTGCGCTCAGCGATAGCGGTGACGAGCTGTTTCGCCATCGTCAGGCGACGCCGCGTGATTATCAGCAAACCCTCGACCTGCTGGTTTCTCTGGTCACGTTGACCGAGAAAGAAACCGGGCAAACCGGGACGGTGGGTATGGGGATCCCCGGCTCCATTTCCCCCTATACGGGCGTAGTGAAAAATGCCAACTCAACCTGGCTCAACGGCAAGCCATTCGATAAAGATTTAAGCCAGCGCCTGAATCGGGAAGTTCGTCTGGCGAACGATGCGAACTGTCTGGCTGTGTCAGAAGCGGTCGATGGTGCGGCGGCGGGGGCGCAGACCGTGTTTGCGGTGATTATCGGTACGGGCTGCGGGGCGGGGCTGGCGTTCGGTGGCCGCTCGCATATCGGCGGCAACGGGACGGCAGGCGAGTGGGGGCATAATCCGCTGCCGTGGATGGATGAAGATGAGCTGCGCTATCGCGAGGAAGTGCCGTGCTACTGCGGTAAACAAGGGTGTATCGAAACCTTTATCTCCGGTACCGGCTTTGGCACAGATTACCAGCGCTTAAGCGGGCATGCGCTCAAGGGCAATGAAATCATTCGTCTGGTGGAAGAGCAGGACCCGCTGGCCGAGCTGGCGTTGAGCCGCTATGAGCTGCGTCTGGCGAAGTCGCTGGCCCATGTGGTGAATATCCTCGACCCGGATGTAATTGTGCTCGGCGGTGGGATGAGCAACGTCGAACGCCTGTATAAAACCGTCCCGAATCTGGTGAAAAACTGGGTTTTCGGCGGCGAGTGCGAAACTCCTATCCGCAAAGCGCTGCACGGTGATTCCAGCGGTGTGCGCGGCGCGGCATGGCTGTGGCCGCAGGTGTAAATTAACCGGTTCCCGCGAAGTGTGACATGTTGTTGAGCGGTAGCCTGGATAAGGCGTTTGCGTCGCATCCGGGAACAGCCCCCGGTGGCGCTGCGCTTACCGGGCTACGATATGTGGCTCGTTGTCCATCGGTAGCCCGGATAAGGCGTTTGCGCCGCATCCGGGAACAGCCCCCGGTGACGTTGCGCTTACCGGGGCTACGATGTGTGGCACGTTGTTGAGCGGTAGCCCGGACAAGGCGTTCGCGCCGCATCCGGGTTTCCCTGGGTCACGCGTGTGGCACTGAGAACGTGCTATCGAGCTTGCTGTAGCCCAGGCCGTTAATTTTCCTCACTTTAATCTGCACCGGAATACGCTCTTTCATTGCCTCAACGTGGCTGATCACGCCGATGGTTTTACCGCTGGCGTTCAGCGCATCGAGGGCATCCAGCGCGGTATCCAGCGTTTCGCTGTCCAGCGTGCCGAAACCTTCATCGAGGAACAGCGAATCGATGCGGGTCTTATGGCTGACCAGGTCCGACAATGCGAGCGCCAGCGCCAGGCTCACCAGGAAGCTTTCTCCGCCGGACAGCGTGCGGGTATCGCGTATCGCATCGGCCTGCCAGGTATCAACCACCTCCAGTTCCAGCGCTTCGCTGACTTTGCGTTTCAGCAGATAGCGCCCGTGCAGGCGGTTTAACTGATTGTTGGCCAGCCACACCAGATTTTCGAGGGTTAATCCCTGCGCGAATTTGCGGAATTTATCCCCTTCTTTTGAGCCAATCAGGGCGTTGAGATGCCCCCAGTCGTCGCAACGCAGGGCCGCGCGTTCAATATCCAGCATCAGCGCCTGTTGACGCTGGCGGTTGTCCGCATCCTGTCTGAGCTGCTGGCGGCATTCCCCCTGACGGGTGGTGTTTTCACGCAACTGGCGTGCCAGCAATTCCAGCGCTTCACGGGATTTCTCCGTGTCTGCATCGTCGCTCAACGCGGTGGGAGGTTGCGCGATATGTGCAGCTAACGTCTGTTCAGCGCTGGCGACCAATGCCTTCGCCTGCTGTTCGTCACTTTCGAGACGCTGGCGGAGCTGTTCCAGGCCCGCGCGCTCATCGTCACTCAACAGCGCATCAAGAAACGCCTGCCGATCGGCAAACTCGCTTTTTGCCAGCGTATCGGCGAACTGTTTCTCCAGCTCCGCCAGACGCTGCGTCTCTTGTGCTAACTGTTGTTGCAGGGTTTGCCACTGACTGTGCAGCGATACGCAATCGTTATGGACCTGTCGCCAGTTATCTAAGGCAACGGCTTTCACCTCATCCGGCGTGGCCTCTTCCGGCAGCGTATCGAGAAGAGGATCCAGCCGCGCAATCTGCTCGTGCAACGCGCCAAATGCGGTCTGTTTTTCCTGCCAGAGCGCAGCCTCCGCCGAGCGGGCTGCCAGCCATTGTGTCTCTTCATCTTCCGGCGGCAGCGTTAGCCCAAGCGGCTCGAGCATGGTGGCCAGATTCGCGCGACGCGCCTCGGCTGCCTGCTGGTATTGCTGCACCTGCTGGCACAATTCACTGATTTGGCTTTGCAATGTCAGGCGCTGGCTTAACTGATAGAGCTGATGCTCGTAGGCATCCTGCGCGCTCAACCAACTGGATATATCGTGCTGCGGTTGCAGGGTGACGTGCAGCGACACACACAATTCCTGCCACTCCTGAGTGAGCGTTTGCTCCTGCTCCTGGAGTGATTTCGCCTCCCGGTCGTCTTTTTCAATGCGTTCGCTTAACCCTTTCAGGCGTTCACCGAGTGCCACACCGTCTTCTTTTACCTGGCGTACTTCAAGGTCCAGCGCATCGCGGCGGGCATGATTCACGCCGGGGACGATGGCCTGATATTCGGCAATTGCAGGGTGCTCTGTTGAACCGCAAAGCGGGCAAGGATGGCCCGGTTGCAGACGTGCACGCTCGGTTTCCAGACTGCGGATTCGATCTTCCAGCTCGCAGATGGTGCGAACTTCCGTCAACAGCTGGTTTTTTTCTTTATACAGCTCGCGCTTACGCGCCAGCTCGGCCGTCAGTTTTTCCTGCTCGGCTTTGAGTTCCGTCAGGCTTTGCTGGCGCTGGGAGAGGTGTTTTTGTAACGGCGCAAAACGCGCGTGCAGGGCGGTCAGCCGCTGACGCAGCGGGCGATTCTGCGCACTTAGCGTCATCGCCGCGCTGACCTCGTCTGCTGTCATCTCCAGCGAAACGGTCATCAGGCTGCGTAATTTCAGTTCGTTTTGTTCGATACGCGATTGCAACGCCAGCCAGGGCTTTTTGTCATCTATCTGCTGATTCAGCATCGCCCGCCAGCCGGTTAACTCGTTCTGCCAGCGTTGAAAACGGTTGTTGTCTTCGAGCCACTGGGCGAGCGTTTTTTGCGAGACCATTAACTCCTGATGCTGTCGGGCCGCGTTGGCACGAATCTGTGCCCGCAGCGCCAGGCTCGCCTGTAAGCGAGTATTCACTTCTTCATTCTGGTGACGGCTGCTGTCCTGTGCTTTTCGTTGTTCCTGCAACCGCTCCCAGACGGGTCGCAACTGCAATGCAGGCTGAACCCGTGCAAGCCTCGCCAACTGTGGTTCGGCGGTAACGCGTGCCTGTTGTGCCTGCTGTTGGGCTTTTTGTGCCCTCTCGCAGGCGGTTTGCAGCTCACCGCGGCGAACTAGCCAGTTCAGCTGTGCCTGCACGTCGCGCTGTCCGTGTAGCAGGCGCTGTTCTTCGTCAGTGAGTGCCTGCACACTTGCATTCAGTGATTCCCGCTGTTCATCGTTAAGCAGCACGACGCCTTCGGCCTGGGCCTGGAGTTTCTCCAGCTCGATTTTGGCGACTTAAGTTTTTCAAACACATCGGCGGAAATCTGCCCGTAAATTTCGGTGCCGGTCAGTTCCTCAAGTAGCTCCGCACGCTCTTTCGGTTTGGCGTTGAGAAAGGCGGCGAATTGTCCCTGGGAGAGCAGCATCGAGCGGGTGAAGCGGCCATAATCCAGCCCGGTTAAGGCGGCGGTCAGCTCCAGCTTGTCTTTCACTTTATCGGCGAGAATTTTGCCGTCTTCGCAGCGGGCCAGCTCCACGCGCGGAACCTGCAAATTTCCGTCCGGATGATTGCGCGCGCGGCTTTGGCTCCAGAACGCACGATAGGCGACATCCTTAACTTCAAATTCGACCTCAGCCAGACAGTCGGCGGTATCGCGGGTCATCAGATCGTTTTGCGACTGCGAAACGGTATTCAGGCGCGGCGTCTCGTGATACAGCGCCAGGCAGATGGCATCCAGCAGGGTGGTTTTCCCGGCCCCGGTTGGCCCGGTGATGGCAAACAGACCGTTGCTGGCAAACGGCTCCGCAGTGAAATCAATCTTCCACTCGCCCTTTAATGAATTGAGGTTTTTCAGGCGTAGGCTGAGGATTTTCATGCGTCATGCTCCTGATTGAGCGAGTGGAGCGTTTCGCTAAAGAGTGATTGCAGGCGGGCAATCTGCACCTCGTCGAGCTCCTCCTGGGCGAGACGGCGAGCGAATACCTCTTCCACTTTCAGCTCGCTCAAGGTCTCGCGGCGTTCGCTGGCGAGGATGCGCTCCCGCTGTTCGCGGCTGCGGCGAACCAATAACACCTCGACCGGCAGATCGGTGGTCAGGGCCTGAATTTTTCGCTGCATGTCGCTCAGGTAATCCTCGGTTGTGACTTCGATATCCAGCCACACCGGTGCGTCGGCAGGGGTGTCCCGCCACTGCTCAAGTTGCTGACTAATTGCCCCAAGATCGCCCTTTATGACCGCCAGTTGCTGTGTAACAGGAACTTCCAGCGCTGTCACATCCGCCAGTTTCCCGTCTGAGAATGTCACCAGATTGACATATTTGCCGTTACCGGTTTCATCAAAGCTCAGCGGGATTGGCGAGCCGCAGTAGCGGATATGTTCTTGTCCGCCAGGCTTTTGCGGGCGATGAATATGTCCCAGCGCGATGTAATCGGCGGGCGGGAAATTCTGTGCGGGGAAGGCATCCAGCGTACCGATATAGATGTCACGTACGGCGTCACTTTTACTGGCCCCGACGGTGGTCAGATGGCCGCTGGCAATAATCGGCAACGCGCGGTCGCCGCGTAAGTCGCAGGCGGCCTGGTACTGATGCTGATAGTAATCGGTGATGGCTTCCAGCAGATGTTGCTGTTTTTCCTGCCCGGAAAGCCCTGTCTGGCTGGTGATGATGTCGCGCGGGCGCAAAAAGGGTACCGGGCAAAAAATGGCACCGGGGGAACCGTCGCGTAACGGCAGGCAAAACGGCTCGCTGCCTGCGCTGGCGACAACCGTGGTTTTCAGCCAGGCGAGGATCTATTTCGATTCGTTTAGCGTGGCGACCGAATCATGGTTACCGGCCAGCACCACCAGGTGGCAGCCCGTCTGCTGTAAATTCACCACGAAACGGTTGTAGAGTTCGCGGGCATAGCTAGGCGGCGAGCCGGTATCGAAGATGTCGCCAGCGACAATAATGGCATCGACCAGGTGCGTTTCGGCAGTGGCCAGTAGCCAGTTAAGGAAGGCGTCGTGTTCGGCGGCGCGGCTTTTACTGTAGAAGTTCTGACCCAGGTGCCAGTCCGAAGTATGAATGATGCGCATGGCGGTTCCGTGGCAAAAAAGCGTAAACAGGATTATAACATTCAAGGGCATATGAGCGGAGTGTGAAAGCGTTTCTCCGCTGTCATAAAACAAAGGCTTGGGTCATCTGTTGGTCATTTGTTTCATAAATCTGTCACAAAAGTGACGCATAATGGCGCCGCAATTAGCTGATGACTTACATTAAACAGGGCAAATTATGGCAAGACGCATTCTGGTCGTAGAAGATGAAGCGCCAATCCGTGAGATGGTGTGCTTCGTACTCGAGCAAAACGGCTTTCAACCTGTCGAAGCGGAAGATTATGACAGCGCGGTGAACCAACTTAATGAACCCTGGCCCGACCTGATTTTGCTCGACTGGATGCTGCCAGGTGGCTCAGGTATTCAGTTCATCAAACATCTCAAGCGTGAGGCCATGACCCGCGATATCCCGGTGATGATGCTGACGGCGCGCGGTGAAGAAGAAGACCGTGTGCGCGGGCTTGAGACGGGCGCAGATGATTATATTACCAAGCCGTTTTCGCCGAAGGAACTAGTGGCGCGCATTAAAGCCGTCATGCGCCGTATCTCGCCGATGGCGGTAGAAGAAGTCATTGAAATGCAGGGCTTAGGCCTTGACCCAAGCTCCCACCGCGTGATGACCGGGGAAAATCCCCTGGACATGGGGCCTACCGAATTTAAGCTACTACATTTCTTTATGACCCACCCGGAACGTGTGTATAGCCGCGAACAACTGCTGAACCATGTCTGGGGAACGAATGTCTATGTTGAAGACCGCACGGTGGATGTTCATATTCGCCGACTGCGTAAAGCGCTGGAACACAGCGGCCACGATCGTATGGTACAAACCGTTCGCGGCACGGGTTATCGTTTCTCGACCCGTTTCTAAAATCTGAAAGGAGTGTGACGCGTGCTGGAACGGCTGTCATGGAAAAGGCTGGTACTCGAACTCATCCTTTGTTGTCTACCTGCTGCGCTACTCGGTGCTTTCTTCGGTTATCTGCCCTGGTTTTTACTGGTGGCAGTGACCGGGTTACTGACCTGGCATTTCTGGAACTTAATGCGTCTTTCCTGGTGGTTGTGGGTCGATAAAAGTATGACGCCGCCACCGGGCACGGGAAGCTGGGAACCGTTGCTCTATGGTCTGCACCAGATGCAGATGCGTAATAAAAAGCGCCGTCGCGAACTGGGTAATTTGATCAAACGCTTTCGTAGCGGTGCGGAGTCGCTGCCCGATGCGGTGGTGCTGACCACCGAAAACGGATCGATTTTCTGGTGTAACGGCCTGGCGCAGCAACTGCTGAACCTGCGCTGGCCCGATGACAACGGACAAAACATCCTCAACCTGCTGCGTTATCCTGAATTTACCCGCTATCTTAAAACCAAAGACTTTGCCCGCCCGCTTAATCTGGTGCTTAACAGTGGTCGCCATCTGGAGATCCGCGTGATGCCCTACAGCGAGCAGCAATTACTGATGGTGGCGCGTGATGTCACGCAAATGCACCAGCTTGAAGGGGCGCGACGTAACTTTTTTGCCAATGTCAGCCACGAACTGCGCACGCCGTTAACGGTCTTGCAGGGCTATCTGGAAATGATGCAGGAGCAGACGCTGGAAGGGCCGCCGCGCGAAAAAGCGCTGCACACCATGCGTGAGCAGACATCGCGGATGGAAGGTCTGGTCAAACAGCTGCTGACATTGTCCAAAATCGAAGCGGCACCGACGTTACCGCCCAATGAAATTATCGACGTGCCGATGATGCTGCGCGTTGTGGAGCGTGAGGCGCAGACGTTAAGCCAAAAGAAGCATGAGTTCGAATTCGTGGTCGACAACGGCCTGAAAGTGCAGGGTAACGAGGAACAGTTACGCAGTGCGATTTCGAACCTGGTGTATAACGCCGTGAACCATACGCCTGCGGGAACCCATATCACCGTGCGCTGGCAGCGAGCAACGCCTGGTGCCCAGTTCATCGTCGAAGATAACGGACCGGGGATTGGGCCGGAACATATCCCGCGTCTGACCGAGCGTTTTTACCGTGTTGATAAAGCCCGTTCCCGGCAAACTGGCGGCAGTGGGCTGGGGCTGGCAATCGTGAAGCATGCGGTTAACCATCACGAAAGCAAGCTGGAAATCGACAGTACTCCCGGCAAAGGCACTCGTTTTAGCTTTACGCTGCCTGAACGTCTCGTTGTGAAGAACGCAAGCTGACACCGTTGGTGTCAGCTTTTCTTTCCACTGCTGTCACAGACTCGCATTTCACTCTTCGTTTTTCCCAAATCCTCAAGCAGATTATGGCTGTGGTGATTTTTTGTTCGCATGATTAGCCATCCGTTTTTCTTATATACAGTATGTTCATCTGGTATTTATTTTAGAAATGGTATAACCATCTGGTTTTGCGATCCCTTATTGCCTTTAAACGTTATAAGCGTTTAAATTGCGCCCCGTACGTCGTCAGACCGACTGTATTTGCGTGGTAAATCGAAAAACTATTCTCCGTCACGCAGGGTGGAAAGTATTTCCCACTATGTTTTAAGGTTATTTCCGCCGTAATGTTCCGCTGAAATAAGGCGAAAATTTCAACACTTACACCATCACATCCACAGGCAGTAAACGTTTATGACCCATCATTTAAAACCACGAGACATTGTTGCTCTGGGCTTTATGACTTTCGCGCTGTTCGTCGGCGCAGGAAACATCATTTTCCCCCCGATGGTTGGTTTGCAGGCAGGCGAGCACGTCTGGACTGCCTCAATTGGCTTTCTGATTACCGCCGTGGGCCTGCCGGTTCTGACGGTTGTCGCGCTGGCGAAAGTGGGCGGTGGGGTAGATAGCCTCAGTACGCCAATCGGTAAAGTGGCCGGCGTTCTGCTGGCGACCGTCTGCTATCTGGCCGTGGGGCCGCTGTTTGCCACACCGCGTACCGCGACCGTGTCGTTTGAAGTGGGCATTGCCCCGCTGACCGGCGAAGGCTCACTGCCACTGCTGATTTACAGCATCATCTACTTCTCGCTGGTGATTCTGGTGTCGCTCTATCCGGGCAAGCTGCTGGATACCGTTGGCAACTTCCTCGCGCCGCTGAAAATCATTGCGCTGATCATTCTGTCCGTTGCCGCGATTGTCTGGCCGGCCGGTCCGATCAGTCATGCGATGGATGCCTACCAGCACGCCGCGTTCTCGAACGGCTTTGTGAATGGCTATTTGACGATGGATACGCTGGGCGCGATGGTGTTCGGGATTGTTATCGTTAATGCGGCGCGTTCACGCGGCGTAACCGAAGCCCGTCTGCTGACTCGCTATACCGTCTGGGCTGGCCTGATGGCCGGTGTCGGTCTGACGCTGCTCTATCTGGCGCTGTTCCGTCTGGGGTCTGATAGCTCGACGCTGGTGGATCAGTCTGCCAACGGTGCTGCGATTCTGCACGCTTACGTTGCTCACACCTTTGGTGGTGCCGGTAGCTTCCTGCTGGCGGCGTTGATTTTCATCGCCTGTCTGGTGACGGCTGTAGGCTTGACCTGTGCCTGCGCAGAGTTCTTCTCACAGTATCTGCCGCTCTCTTATCGCGCGCTGGTGTTTATCCTTGGCATCTTCTCAATGGCGGTGTCGAATCTGGGGTTGAGCCACCTGATTCAAATCTCCATTCCGGTGCTGACAATGATTTATCCGCCGTGTATCGCACTTGTCGTGCTAAGCTTCACGCGCTCCTGGTGGCATAATTCGACCCGCGTGATTGCACCGGCGATGTTCATCAGCCTGGCATTTGGCGTACTGGACGGTGTGAAAGCCTCTGCCTTTAGCGATGTGCTCCCGGCCTGGACTCAACGTCTGCCGCTGGCAGAGCAGGGCCTGGCCTGGTTGATGCCAACGCTGGTGATGGTGGTTCTGGCGGTATGCTGGGATCGTGCCGTAGGGCGTCAGGTGACTTCCAGCGCACATTAATTGCGCAACATGTTTTACCAACCACGGGACTTACAGGGTCCCGTGGTTTTTTGTTTTTTTGCATCCTGGAACAGGAAACCATGGAAAGTACAAACAAGCTAAAGCGAGGTCTTAGTACCCGGCACATTCGCTTTATGGCCCTGGGGTCGGCGATTGGCACCGGGCTGTTTTACGGCTCGGCCGATGCCATCAAAATGGCGGGGCCAAGCGTATTGCTGGCCTACATTATCGGCGGCGTGGCAGCGTATATCATCATGCGCGCCCTCGGCGAGATGTCCGTGCATAACCCGTCTGCCAGCTCATTTTCCCGCTACGCGCAGGAAAACCTCGGGCCGCTGGCCGGTTACATCACCGGCTGGACCTATTGTTTCGAAATTCTGATTGTGGCGATTGCCGATGTGACGGCCTTTGGCATTTATATGGGCGTCTGGTTTCCTGCCGTACCGCATTGGATCTGGGTGCTCAGCGTGGTGCTGATCATCTGCTCTATCAACCTGATGAGCGTGAAGGTCTTCGGCGAGCTGGAGTTCTGGTTCTCCTTCTTCAAAGTCGCCACCATTATCATCATGATTGCTGCCGGTTTCGGCATCATCATCTGGGGGATTGGCAACGGCGGTCAGCCCACCGGCATCAGTAACCTGTGGACCAACGGCGGCTTCTTTAGCAACGGCTGGATAGGAATGGTGATGTCGCTGCAAATGGTGATGTTCGCCTACGGCGGTATCGAGATTATCGGTATCACTGCCGGGGAAGCTGAAGACCCGGAGAAGTCCATTCCGCGCGCCATCAACTCCGTGCCGATGCGCATTCTGGTGTTCTACGTGGGGACGCTGTTTGTCATCATGTCCATTTACCCGTGGAACCAGGTGGGGACCGACGGTAGCCCGTTTGTGCTGACCTTCCAGCATCTGGGGATTACCTTCGCGGCCAGCATTCTTAACTTCGTCGTACTGACGGCTTCGCTGTCGGCGATTAACTCCGATGTGTTTGGTGTAGGCCGTATGCTGCACGGGATGGCAGAGCAGGGCAGTGCGCCAAAAGTGTTCGCCAAAACCTCGCGTCGCGGCATTCCGTGGGTCACGGTAATGGTCATGACGATTGCGCTGCTGTTTGCGGTTTACCTCAATTACATCATGCCGGAAAACGTCTTTCTGGTGATTGCGTCACTGGCGACGTTTGCCACCGTGTGGGTGTGGATCATGATCCTGCTGTCACAAATTGCCTTCCGTCGCCGTTTGTCGCCGCAGGAAGTGAGCGCGCTGAAATTCAAAGTGCCGGGCGGCGTCGCAACCACCGTAACCGGGCTGATTTTCCTAGTCTTTATCATCGCACTGATTGGCTGGCACCCGGACACGCGCATTTCGCTGTATATGGGCTTTGCGTGGATTGTTCTGCTGCTGATTGGCTGGATGTTTAAGCGCCAGAAGGCGTAAGTGTGATAGCGCCCGGTAGCGTCTGGCTACCGGGCAAACAACGTGTTACCACAATCCCAAAATCTTCCACCACACGGCACCCAGCCCGAACCAAATCACGATATTTATCAACATCACGATAAAGCCCAGACGCCACCAGTCGCGCTGCGCGACGTAACCTGCGCCGTAGTAAATCACCGCCGGGCCGTTGCCGTAGTGAGAAATACCGCTCATCAGGTTGGTCACGAAAGCCAGAGAGAGTGCCACCATCATCGGCGGCGCCCCGGTGGCAACCGAGACGCTACCGAATGCGGCATACATCGCCACCACGTGCGGCGTGCTGCCGGCAAAGAAGTAGTGTGAATAGCAGTAGACAATCAGCAGCACGGTGAGGGTGATTTCCCATGGGATCCCGGTGAACAGTGCTGAGGTGGTGACGGCAAACCATTTGAACAGGCCAAGCTGGTTGAGCTTGTCTGCCAGACAGATCATTACCCCCAGCCACACCAGAATGTCCCACGCCCCTTTTTCCGACTGCACGTCCTGCCAGTTGATGACATTGGTCATCAGCATCAGGCAGACGCCAGACAGGGCCACTGCCGTTGCATCAAGACCGGTCCATTTCGACGTGCTCCACGCCAGCAGCGAGAGCAAAAAGATGCCGATCGTCATCCTCTCATCGCGGGTAACCGGCCCCATTTTGGTCAGATCTTCCTGGGCCAGTGCTTTTGCCTGCGGGGTCTTTTTAATTTCAGGCGGGTAGAGCTTATAGATAACCAGCGGAATGGTGATAAACGCGACGATGCCCGGCACCAGTGCGCTCAGGGTCCACATCCCCCAGGAAATATCCACGAACAGGGTGCTGGCGGCAAGGGAGACAATCAGCGCGTTGGGGGCGCTGGCGGTCATGAACATCGACGACGACAGACAGTTGGAGTGGAACACCGTCTGCATCAGAAACGCGCCAATTTTGCGGGGATTCTGGTCAGGCTCCGAGCCAAAACTGCTGGAAACACCGCGCACGATGGGAAACAAAATACCGCCTGCCCGCGCCGTATTCGACGGCGTCGCCGGGGCGATGATCATATCACTCAGGGCCAGCGTGTAGCCCAGGCGCAACGAGCTGCCGCCGAAACCGCGAATCAGCAGATAGGCGATACGCCGACCGAGCCCGGTTTTAATAAACCCTTTGGCGTAGAGAAACGCCGCCACAATCAGCCATACGGTGGTGCTGCTGAACCCTTTTAAGGCCTCGGCAGTGGTCATCATGCCGGAAAGCATAATAAAACTGATGGCAATCAGCGCCACGGCACCTACGGGAAGCGGCTGGAGGATAAACGCCACTACGGTAGTGATAAAGACCGCGAGAATATGCCAGGTGAGCGGGGCTAAGCCTTCGGGTACGGGAAAAAACCAGATGACGAGCGCGACTATCGCGCAGATGAGGACTTTCAGGTAACGGTTCATATGCATTCCCTGTAGCAGTCTCCCGCCGCTGCCGGCGGGAAGGAATAATCCTGTTTTTCTGTACGGCAAAGTGAACCAGAAAACGCCTTACACGACCGGGGTAATCAGTTTTCCTTCACCGAAGTATTGAATAAGGTTATCGATAGTCAGGTCAGCCATGGCCTGACGGGTTTCGGCGGTGTTGCTGGCGATGTGCGGCAGCAGTACGACATTGGGCAGTTCCATTAACGGTGCCGGAATATGCGGTTCTTTCTCGAACACGTCCAGACCTGCACCGCGCAGTTTGCCTTCCCTAAGTACCGCAATCAGCGCGTCGGTATCGACGACGGTGCCGCGTGCAATGTTCACCAGGATGCCGTCCGGCCCCAGCGCTTCCAGCACTTCACGGTTAATAATGTGGTGAGTTTCTGCGCCGCCTGGCAGCGTCAGCACGAGAAAATCGACCGCTTTTGCCAGCTCAACGAGGGAGGCATGGTGCGTCCATTCGGCGTTTTGCGCTTCATTGGGGCTGAAATAATGAATCGGCATTCTGAATGCGGCGGCGCGGTTTGCCACTTCGTGGCCGATGTTGCCCATCCCGACGATACCGCAACGCTTGCCGGTTACTTTCCAGGCACCTTCAAACCCTGCGCTTTCCCATGCACCCGTGCGGGCAAAACGGTCGGCGGCACAGATTTTACGGCTAACGGCCAGCATCAGCGCGAGACCAGTGTCGGCAACACATTCGTTTAGAACACGCGGGGTATTGCTGACTTTAATGCCGCGCTGACGGCAGGTATCAAGGTCGGTGGCATCGACACCCACCCCGAAGCCGCTGATCACTTCCAGCGCGGGCAATTTTTCAATCAGATCTTTTTTGATGCCTTTGGCCGCACGGGTCAAGGCACCGCGGATGGAATGGGCATGCTCACGCAGAAATGACTCGGGGTCCTGTAACCAGAATTTATGCACGACAAAATGCTGCTCAAGTACATCAATCATCGGCTGGGGAATCTCAGTGATGACGAGAATCTCAGGTTTACTGCTCATGCTTAATCCCTTCTCACGCTATGGTTTCACACAGTATAAAAAACCGGAGGGAGGGGAGACTTCGGGCAATCGCACGAACCCGGCGCGAAAAAACTCACGCATATGCCCGGCGAAAAACCCGCCAGATCACATCTGGCTGTGGGAAAAAATACAGAGGGTGAATTTTCTGCGCCCTGGCTCTCAACCCCATAAAAAAGCAGAAAAGATGAGCTGGCGAGACTACATTTGTGCAAGAGTGACGCCATTTTTGACAAAGGGGAAAGTCGATGTTGCAAGCCTGGCATTTGCCTGTCGCGCCGTTTGTAAAACAGAACAAAGACCAACTGGTTATTACACTCTGGCTAACCGGAAGTAAGCCCCCGTCTCGCGTCACGTTACGGGCCGAAATAGATAATGAAGAGACCGCGATACCGATGCGGCGGGTTCGTCTGGCACCGAAACCCGGCGTGACGGCCTGGCGTGCAGCGATCTCTTTGCAAAGCGGACAGCCGCGGCGTCGCTATAGCTTTAAGCTGCTGTGGGACGATCGCCAGCTCTGGTTTACGCCGCAGGGATTTAGCCGTTTTCCCCCGGCACGGCTGGAACAATTCGCCGTGGATTATCCCGACAACGGGCCGCAGTGGGTGGCGGAGCAGGTGTTTTATCAGATCTTTCCGGATCGTTTTGCCCGTAGCGGACAGCATGGCGATCAGCAAGACGACGTCTATTATCACCACGCTGCCGGCCAGGAGATCGTGCTGCGCGACTGGGATGAACCTTTAAGCGGTGAGGCGGGCGGTTCAACCTTTTACGGCGGCACGCTGGACGGGATCAGCGAAAAACTGCCTTACCTGCGCAAACTGGGCGTGACCGCGCTCTACCTCAACCCGATCTTTGTCGCTCCCAGCGTGCACAAATACGACACGGAAGATTACCGTCACGTGGATGCGCGTTTTGGCGGCGACCAGGCGCTGTTTCGTCTGCGCCGTAATACCCACCGTTTGGGGATCCGCCTGGTGTTGGACGGGGTCTTTAATCACAGCGGTGACTCGCATGCCTGGTTCGATCGCCATAATCGTGGGACGACAGGGGCTTGCCATAATCTATCTTCTCATTGGCGTGGATGGTACAGCTTTGATGATGATGGCCGCGCCCGCGACTGGCTGGGTTATTCGAGCCTGCCAAAGCTGGATTATCAGGCACAGACGCTGGTGGACGAGATGTACCAGGGTGAAGACAGCGTGGTGCGCCACTGGCTGAAAGCGCCGTGGAATATGGACGGCTGGCGGCTGGATGTGGTGCATATGCTGGGTGAAGCGGGTGGGGCGCGCAATAACCTGCAGCATGTGGCCGGGATAGCCAAAGCTGCCAAAGAGACGCTGCCTGAGGCCTATATCGTCGGCGAGCATTTCGGCGATGCGCGCCAGTGGCTGCAGGCGGATGTGGAAGATGCCGCCATGAACTACCGTGGCTTTGCCTTCCCGCTGTGGGCGTTTCTGGCGAATACCGATATTTCGATGGATCCACAGCGTATTGATGCCCAGACCTGTATGGTGTGGATGGACAACTACCGTGCCGGGCTTTCTCATCAGCAGCAGTTGCGGATGTTTAACCAACTGGATAGCCACGACACGCCGCGCTTTAAGACCGTGCTGGGGAAAGATGTCGCCAGGCTGCCGCTGGCGGTGATTTGGCTGTTTACCTGGCCCGGCGTGCCCTGCATTTATTATGGCGATGAAGTTGGACTCGACGGGGCCAACGATCCCTTCTGTCGCAAACCTTTCCCCTGGGACAGGGCAAAACAGGACGCAGGACTGCTGGCGCTCTACCAGCGGATGACCCGCTTACGTAGACGCTGTCTCGCGCTCTGTTACGGCGGCTGTCAGGTGATCTATGCCGAAGAGAATGTGGTGGTCTTCTTGCGTCTGTATCAGCAAGAACGCGTGCTGGTGGCGATCAACCGGGGGGAGTCCTGCGAGGTCGTCCTGCCGGAATCGCCGCTGCTGGAAGCAAAGGTGTGGCATCTGAAAGAGGGGAAAGGAACGTTGCAGGATGAGGTGTTAGCGTTACCTGCCATCTCCGCCTCGGTCTGGCAGGGGAACTAACGCGTACCTGAAAGCGCAGCGGGCATAGCGCAATTCCAGCAATGTGTGCCAAAGTATATGCACGCTCCGGAATGAAGGTGAAATCATGGATGGACTGGTACTGTTAGCCTGTGCCCTGTTGTTTATGCTGGTGGTGGTTGTCCCGGCATTATCGGTTCTGGCTTACCGACGAAGTAATGCCGCAAGGGGTGAGCTGTCGCGCCTGCGACAGCGCGTAGACCTGCTTGAACAGCAGCTTAGCGGGCGTGGTGTGAGCGAAGCGCCCGCCGTGCAGGAGGCGGTTTCGCCTGTTGCCCCGCCTGAGACTGCTTTACCTGACATTGTCTTACCTGAGGTTGAGATTTCTGTCCCGCAGCCGCAGCCCGAGCCGGTTGTACCCGACCCCACTCCGGTGAACGTCTGGGCGCGAGGGACGCCAGCGACGGCGGCTTCGCCCAATCTCTCCACACCGGCACCCGTGCAGACGGACTCCGCTCCCGCCAGGCCGCTGGGTGGCATGACCACCTCGCTGCTGCGTTGGTTTATGCAGGGCAACCCGCTGGCAAAGCTCGGTATCATCCTGCTGTTCCTCGGACTGGCCTTTCTCTTTCGCTATAGCGTTGAACGCTCGCTCTTCCCGCTGGAACTGCGCCTGGCCGTTGCCGCGCTGGGTGCGATGGCGCTGCTGTTCCTCGGCTGGCGTTTGCGGCACAAGCAGCCTGTCTTTGCCTTGATCTTACAAGGCGGTGCGACGGGAGCGCTCTATCTCACGGTCTTTGGCGCGTTTCGCCTGTGGCAGATGCTTCCCATGTCACTGGCGTTTGCGCTACTGCTGCTGATTTGCGCGGCCAGCGTTGGGCTGGCTGTTCTGCAACGGGCGTTAAGCCTGGCCATGCTGGCAAGCCTTGGCGGTTATGCCGCACCGCTGCTGTTGTCCACGGGCGGCGGTAGCCATGTCACCTTATTCTCTTTCTATCTATTACTCTCTGTCGGCATTCTGGCCATCAGCGTCTGGCAGCACTGGCGCGAGCTCAACCTGTTGGGGATGTTTTTCACTTTCGGTGTGGGCGGATTGTGGGGGATTGCCGATTACCGGCCTCAGTACTATCTGAGCTGCCAGCTGTTCCTGATTGCTAATCTGCTGATCTTCGGCGTGTTGAGCGTGGCGCTATCGCTACGGGCGCAAAAGAAAGGTGAGCGCATTATTGATGGCGTGCTGCTCTTTGCTCCGCCGCTGGTGGGGTTTGGCATGCAATATGCCATTACGCAGCACCTGACGTATGGCCCGGCACTCAGTGCGCTGGGGTACGGCGCGTTTTATATGCTGCTGGCCTTTGGGGCGCTAAAACGCTTCCCGGCGGCGGGAAAACCGCTGGTTCTGGCGGCGCTGGCGCTCGGTGGCGCATTTACAACGCTTGCTATTCCGCTGGCGCTGTCGGCGCGCTGGACGGCAATGGCGTGGGCGCTGGAAGGGTTGGGCGTGCTGTGGCTTGGCGTGATGCAAGGGCAACGGCGTATGAGCTATAGCGGCACCGGGTTGCTGATGCTGGCACTCGGCAGTGCCCTCTGGGCCATGGCCGACGGCACAACGGCGCTCTCGGTGATGGTGATTTTTGCGGTACTGAGTGCGACCTGGCTGGTTGCCGCCAGACTCTGGCGTCGTCTGCCCGCACCGGGCAGCCTGGTGCTGCTGGCGGGGGGGATCGCCTTCTGGCTGGTGGCGCTCTGGGGGGCGTCCGACTGGGTGCTTAATAAAGGTATTCCGGCGGCGGTACTTGGGCTGCTGGCGCTCTCCGTTTGGGGCTGGCGTTATATGGCGCAGCGGCTTCGCTGGCGAGCGCTACACTATGCTGTATGGCTGCTCTGGCCGGGGATGCTGGCGGTTTTACTCTGGCAGCTGGTTATCCAGCAGCAGTTGCTGGCCGCGGGTTGGCAAAACCTCGCCTGGTGCGTGGCGCTGCCCTCGGCATTCCTGCTGCTGTATCGGGCGCGCAGAGTGCCGGATCTGCTGTCACAGGGGCTACATATTTCGCTGCTGTGGCTCATTTTGCTGGCGGCGGGTACCGAACTTTACTGGTTTGTTGATGCGCTGCCCTGGGGTATGGATGCCTGGCGTAGCGGTCTGTTGATGGCGGCAGGCGGTATTGCCGTTTTACTGATTTATGCCGGGATTCGTCGCGGTGTCTGGCCGCTGCGTGTCTGGCCGCAATGGTACGGCTCGCTGGCCTTGCTGCCCGTAGTTCTCCCGTTAGTCGTCATGCTGCTTTTGGCGAATGTGCAGGACGGGCGCGTCATCCACATGCGCTATCTGCCGCTGGTTAACCCACTGGAAGAAGGTGCCGCGTTTGCATTGTTGGCGCTGTGGAGCGGGTGGCGCTTCTGTGAAACGCGCTTCCCGCAGATGGCGCTACGTGGAGCACCGCTGGTGCTCGCCGGGATCGGTTTCTGGTGGTTGAATGGCCTGCTGCTTCGGGCGCTGGCAAATTATGGCGGCGTGGACTGGGATATTGAACATCTCTGGCATTCCCGCCTGATTCAGACCAGTTTCGCGCTGTTCTGGATGCTGGGCGCGCTGGTAGTGATGCTACTGGCAACGCGGCGGGGAAAACGACAAGGATGGTTCTGCGGTGCGGCCTTGCTGGGCGTGGTTATCGTGAAATTAATGCTGGTGGACAGCGCAGGTGGCGGCGGACTGGCGCGGGCTATTGCCTTTATTGGCGTGGCGGTGCTGGTGTTAATCGTGGGCTATTTTTCTCCCTTGCCCCCAAAAGAGACAAAAGCATTGAGTGAGGAAGAGAAATCATGAGATGGATGGTGAGTGTGGTCATCGGGGCGTTAATCAGCCTGTCGTCGCCGGGATTCGCCCGTGATACGACGCCGGAAACGCCGCAGGATTATGCCTGGGGACGGGCGCTGACAACGACGGAGTCTTCTCCCTGGTATCGCGTGGATCTTCCTGTCGAGGTCTATCAGCAAAGTGTCTGGCCGGATCTGCGCGATGTGCGCATTTTTAACCATCAGGGTGAGCGGGTGCCGTTTACCCTGGAGACGCTAAAAGAGACGCAGCCCGCGCCGAAAAGTATGGCGCTGCGTATTTTTCCTCTCTCGACCTCGCCCGTTGAGAAACTCGATGAGCAAGGGCAGCGGATCTGGCTGCGTTCTCCGGATGGCTACCAGATTAAACTGGAAGGTTCGCGGATTCAGGGGGTAGGCCAGAGCTACCTGCTGGCGCTGCCGGACGATGCCTCCGGTGTGTTCACCGTGTCACAACTCAAGATTAACTGGGATAAACCCGCCACAAACTGGCAAGGCAAAGCAACGGTTTATTACAGCACCGACATGCAGGAATGGGGGCTGTTGCAAGATGATGTGCCGGTCATGGATGTGGCGAGCGGCAACGACCGGCTCACGCTCAACCAAATCAACATCAACCTTGCCATGACAACCGATGGTCCACGCTATCTGCTGGTGGTCTTTAATACCACCCAGTTGCCGGTGACGATCACGGGAGCGACGGTGATTGAAAATAGCGACAAGGATCTTGCCGCGAACGTGAGTCTTCCGGCGTGGGGAAACCGTATTTCCACGCAGGAAGCGCAATACCAATGGTCGCAGCCGCAGCCGCTTTCTTCTATTGCGGTGAAGCTGGATGAAGAAGGCGTTCTGCCCGTTGAGATAGCCTGGCGTCCGTCGGCGGAAAGTGAATGGCGACCACTGGCCAAAGAGGTGCTCTGGCAGCTCAACGGCCAGGTATCGGATGACATTGCCAGCCCCGGTGAGCTGGTGCAGGGGATTCGCCTTAAAGCGGTAAACGCCCATATGCCTGAGGCTATTCCGCAGGTTACCGGGCAGCGTACCGGCCAGCGGCTGCTGTTTAATGCGCAGGGGACCGGACCGTTTATCCTTGCATGGGGTAACAAGGCGGCAGGAAAAGAGGCGGTGACGCTGGATAATCTGATCCCGGCGGCGCTACGCCAGCAACATTCACCGGATAATTTGCCCGAGGCCGTTGCCAGCGATCGCGTGAAGCTCGGCGGCGAAGCGCGTCTGAGCGCAACCTCGGCTGCCGAACTGCGCAGCCAGTGGCAAATCTGGCTGGTCTGGGCTGCACTGGTGTTAGGCGTGCTGGCCTTACTGTGGATGGCGCTGCGTATCTGGCGCGAAGTGCAAAAAGAGCGTTCCGCCTGATATCACAGGGTTCTGGTTTCTGCCTGCGCCATCATGCGCGGGTAGAATTGCCAGAACTTTTCTTCAAGCTGCGCGTAGTGTTCATCCAGATCCTGCCAGGAGTCCCGCAGGGCATCGAGTCGCGGTCGGCGGCTGGCCATGCCGTTGAGAACCCGCTGAATAAAATCCATCTCCCGGTAGCGCTCCAGCCAGCGCTCAGACCACAAATAGTCATTTAAATTGACGAAGCGCGGCGGGGCCTCCGGCAGGATCACGCTGACCTGCGTATGCGCGTAGTGGACGAATTCGCTAAGCGGCATCGAGGGTGAGATCCGATCCCAGTGGCGCGACACGAAATGATCCCACATAACATCGAGCGTGATCGGCGCGACGCGGCGTGTTTCAGGACGGAACCAGCCGCGCGCCTCTTTAACTTCCGGCAGGTTGTCGGTCATGACATCGATACGACGATGCATATGGATGCCGGAAACCACGTCAGGAGCGTAGAGTGCGTCCGGGTTGCCGCGAACAAAATCCGCCAGCAAGTTACCGGAAAGCGAGCTATTAGCGAGGTGTGCGAGGTGCAGGTGTGCGAGAAAATTCATCGTTATACTCGTTTTTTTTCAGGTCGCATTTTCACGGTAGGGCGTGGTATTCCCATTGGATTTGTCGGGAGTTTTCGCTGCTGCCGCCATTTTGTAATGCGAATTATTTAGAGTATATGAACTATCCGGAGGGGTAAAGGTTGCAGGGAGAACGCCCCGGCACTAGACTACCCGCCTCTTATTTACATCTCGAGTTAGTGTCATGCGCGTTGCCGATTTTTCCTTTGAATTACCTGAATCCCTGATTGCCCACTACCCGCAGCCTGAGCGCAGCAGTTGCCGCTTGCTGTCGCTGGACGGGCCGACAGGTGAACTTGCACACGGTACGTTCACGGATTTACTCGACAAGCTTAATCCCGGCGACCTGCTGGTGTTTAACAATACCCGCGTGATTCCGGCGCGTCTGTTCGGGCGCAAAGCCAGCGGCGGTAAGATTGAAGTGCTGGTGGAGCGTATGCTCGACGATAAGCGCATTCTGGCGCATATTCGCGCGTCAAAAGCACCGAAGCCGGGTGCGGAACTGCTGCTGGGCGACGATGAGAGCATCCCGGCCACGATGGTGGCTCGCCATGATGCGCTGTTCGAGGTGCAATTTTACGATGAACGTCCGGTGCTCGATATTCTGAACGCCATTGGTCATATGCCGCTGCCGCCGTATATCGATCGCCCTGACGAAGATGCTGACCGCGAGCTTTACCAGACGGTTTACAGCCAGAAGCCGGGTGCGGTGGCTGCGCCGACCGCAGGGCTGCATTTCGATGAGCCGCTGCTGGCGCGTCTGCGCGAGAAGGGCATTGAGATGGCGTTCGTGACGCTGCACGTTGGGGCAGGAACCTTCCAGCCGGTGCGCGTGGACAGCATTGAAGACCACATTATGCACTCCGAATACGCCGAAGTGCCGCAGGAGGTTGTCAACGCGGTGCTGGCAGCCAAAGGGCGCGGCAATCGTGTTATCGCCGTAGGGACCACCTCCGTGCGTTCGCTGGAGAGCGCGGCACAGGCGGCGAAAAATGCGCTGATCGAACCATTCTTTGGCGACACGCAAATCTTTATCTTCCCGGGCTACCAGTATCAGGTTATCGATGCGCTGGTGACCAATTTCCACCTGCCGGAATCAACGCTTATCATGCTGGTTTCCGCCTTTGCCGGGTATCAGCACACCATGAATGCCTACAAAGCAGCGGTTGCGCAAAAATATCGATTTTTTAGTTACGGCGACGCGATGTTTATCACGTACAATCCGCAGGCTATTTCTGAACGTGTCGGGGAATAAATCCGCGACGCTGGTTTAAACGTCGGACTGTTTTTCTGACGCTGGAGAAAACATGAAATTTGAACTGGATACCACCGATGGTCGCGCACGCCGCGGCCGCCTGGTGTTTGCTCGTGGCGTAGTGGAAACGCCTGCATTTATGCCTGTCGGCACCTATGGCACCGTTAAAGGGATGACGCCGGAAGAAGTCAAAGACACTGGCGCGCAAATCATCCTTGGCAACACCTTCCACCTGTGGCTGCGCCCGGGCCAGGAAATCATGAAACTGCACGGCGATCTGCATGACTTTATGCAGTGGAAAGGACCGATCCTGACCGACTCCGGCGGCTTCCAGGTCTTTAGCCTGGGTGACATTCGTAAGATCACCGAGAAAGGCGTTCACTTCCGTAACCCGATCAACGGCGATCCGATTTTCCTCGATCCTGAAAAATCCATGGAAATTCAGTACGATCTCGGTTCTGATATCGTCATGATCTTCGACGAATGTACGCCGTACCCGGCTGACTGGGACTATGCAAAACGCTCGATGGAGATGTCCCTGCGCTGGGCGAAACGCAGCCGCGACCGCTTTGACTCGCTGGAAAACCCGAATGCGCTGTTTGGCATCATTCAGGGCAGTGTTTACGAAGATTTACGCGATATCTCCGTGAAAGGTCTGGTAGAGATTGGCTTTGATGGCTACGCTGTCGGCGGTCTCGCTGTGGGTGAGCCAAAAGAGGACATGCACCGCATTCTGGAACACGTTTGCCCGCAAATCCCGGCAGATAAACCAAGATATCTGATGGGCGTGGGTAAACCAGAAGATTTGGTGGAAGGCGTACGTCGCGGCATCGATATGTTCGACTGCGTTATGCCTACACGTAATGCCCGCAATGGTCACCTGTTTGTGACCAACGGCGTGGTGAAAATCCGTAACGCGAAATACAAAAGCGATACGGGTTCACTCGACCCTGAGTGTGATTGCTACACCTGTCGCAATTATTCGCTCGCTTACTTGCATCATCTCGATCGTTGCAACGAAATATTGGGCGCGCGACTCAATACCATTCATAACCTGCGTTACTACCAGCGCTTGATGGCGGGTTTACGCAAGGCTATTGAAGAGGGTAAATTAGAGAGCTTCGTGACCGATTTTTACCAGCGTCAGGGGCGTACTGTTCCGCCTTTGAACGTTGATTAATTTTAATAATGAGGGAATTTGAATGAGCTTTTTTATTTCTGATGCGGTAGCAGCAACAGGCGGCGCAGCGCAGAGCAGCCCGATGTCTCTGATTCTGATGTTGGCGGTGTTTGGTCTGATTTTCTATTTCATGATCCTTCGCCCACAGCAGAAACGCACTAAAGAGCATAAAAATCTGATGAACTCCATCGCGAAAGGTGATGAAGTGCTGACCAACGGTGGTCTGGTCGGTCGCGTAACCAAAGTAGCGGAAACTGGCTACATTGCTATCGCGCTGAACGATACCACTGAAGTGGTTATCAAACGTGACTTCGTAGCTGCCGTTCTGCCGAAAGGCACCATGAAGGCGCTGTAATTTCTTGTTTTCCCAAAGGGAACTGCCGTGTTAAACCGTTATCCTTTGTGGAAGTACATTATGCTGGTCGTCGTCATTGCCGTCGGCCTGCTCTACGCACTTCCCAACCTGTATGGTGAGGATCCGGCTGTTCAGATCACTGGTGCGCGCGGTGTCGCCGCCAGTGAGCAAACGCTGATCCAGGTCCAGAAAACTCTACAAGAAGAAAAAATCGACGCGAAGTCTGTGGCACTGGAAAACGGCGCTATTCTCGCTCGCTTTGACAGCACTGACGTTCAGTTACGCGCGCGTGAAGCGCTGGTGACTGAGCTGGGTGACCAGTTTGTCGTGGCGCTTAACCTTGCTCCGGCCACACCGCGCTGGCTGAGCGCAGTCAATGCCGAACCCATGAAACTGGGTCTCGACCTGCGTGGCGGCGTGCACTTCCTGATGGAAGTGGACATGGACACTGCGCTGGGCAAACTCCAGGAACAGAATATCGACAGCCTGCGTAGCGACCTGCGCGATAAAGGCATTCCTTACACCAACGTACGTAAGGACGATAACTATGGCCTGAGCATTCTCTTCCGCGACGCAGGTGCGCGCGACCAGGCGGTCACTTATCTGACCCAGCGTCACCGCGATCTCGTTATTACCAGCCAGGGCGATAACGCGCTGGGTGCGGTGATGACCGATGCGCGTCTGAGCGAAGCCCGCGAATACGCGGTGCAGCAAAACATCAATATCCTGCGTAACCGTGTGAATCAACTCGGCGTCGCTGAGCCGCTGGTACAGCGTCAGGGCTCAGACCGTATCGTGGTTGAGCTGCCGGGTATTCAGGACACTGCGCGTGCAAAAGAAATCCTCGGTGCAACTGCAACCCTGGAATTCCGTCTGGTAAACAGCAATGTTGATCAGGCCGCTGCCGCTGCGGGCCGTGTGCCGGGCGATTCCGAAGTGAAGCAGACGCGCGAAGGGCAGCCAGTTGTGCTGTACAAACGTGTGATTCTGACCGGTGACCATATCACCGACTCCACGTCCAGCCAGGATGAGTACAACCAGCCGCAGGTGAACATTTCACTGGATAGCGCTGGCGGTAACATCATGTCTAACTTCACCAAGGACAACATCGGCAAACCGATGGCGACCCTGTTTGTGGAGTACAAAGACAGTGGTAAGAAAGACGCAAATGGCCGCGCTATTCTGGTGAAAGAGGAAGAGGTGATTAACATCGCCAATATCCAGTCTCGTCTGGGTAACAGCTTCCGTATCACCGGTATTAACAACCCGAACGAAGCCCGTCAGCTCTCACTGCTGCTGCGAGCGGGTGCATTGATTGCGCCGATTCAGATTGTTGAAGAACGTACCATTGGTCCAACCCTTGGGATGCAGAACATCACTCAGGGTCTGGAAGCCTGTCTGGCAGGCCTGGTGGTCTCCATCATCTTCATGATCTTCTTCTATAAGAAGTTTGGTCTGATTGCGACGAGCGCACTGATTGCCAACCTGGTATTGATTGTCGGCATTATGTCCCTGCTGCCAGGGGCGACGCTCACCATGCCAGGTATTGCGGGTATTGTGTTAACCCTTGCGGTTGCGGTCGATGCTAACGTACTGATAAACGAACGTATCAAAGAAGAATTGAGCAACGGTCGTTCGGTGCAGCAAGCTATTGATGAAGGGTATAAAGGCGCGTTCAGTTCCATCTTCGATGCGAACGTCACGACGCTGATTAAAGTCCTGATCCTGTATGCAGTGGGTACAGGCGCAATCAAAGGCTTTGCGATTACCACCGGTATCGGTGTGGCAACGTCGATGTTTACCGCAATTGTCGGCACCCGTGCCATCGTGAACCTGCTGTACGGCGGCAAGCGCGTTAAAAAGCTGTCTATCTGAGGAGTGCGTTGTGGCACAGGAATACACTGTTGAACAATTGAACTACGGCCGTAAAGTCTGGGACTTTATGCGCTGGGATTACTGGGCGTTCGGCATCTCTGGTCTGCTGTTAATTATCTCTATCGCCATCATTGGCGTGCGTGGATTTAACTGGGGTCTGGATTTTACCGGCGGTACGGTAATCGAAATCACGCTGGAAAAACCAGTGGATATGGACCAGATGCGCGAAGCGCTGCAGAAGTCGGGCTTTGAAGAGCCGCTGCTGCAAAACTTCGGTAGCAGCCGCGACATCATGGTACGTATGCCGCCTGTACACGGGGAAACCGGTGGTCAGGAGCTGGGCAGCAAAGTCGTTAAAGTGATTAACGATACCAGCAGCCAGAATGCGACGGTAAAACGTATTGAGTTTGTGGGGCCGAGCGTCGGTGCTGACCTGGCTCAAACCGGTGCAATGGCGCTGATGGTGGCGCTGATCTCTATCCTTGTTTACGTCGGCTTCCGCTTCGAGTGGCGCCTGGCGGCAGGGGTTGTTATCGCACTGGCGCACGACGTGATCATTACCATGGGCGTGCTGTCGTTGTTCCATATCGAGATTGACCTGACTATCGTGGCGTCGTTGATGTCCGTTATCGGTTACTCGCTTAACGACAGTATCGTGGTATCCGACCGTATTCGTGAAAACTTCCGCAAGATTCGCCGTGGGACTTCTTACGAAATCTTTAACGTGTCGCTGACCCAGACGCTGCATCGTACGTTGATCACCTCCGGGACCACCTTAGTCGTGATCCTGATGCTGTATCTGTTTGGTGGTACGATTCTGGCGGGCTTCTCCCTGACCATGCTTATCGGTGTCACCATCGGTACGGCGTCCTCGATTTACGTGGCCTCCGCGCTGGCGCTGAAACTGGGCATGAAACGTGAGCACCTGATTCAGCAGAAAGTGGAAAAAGAAGGGGCGGATCAGCCGTCAATTCTGCCGTAATTATTGCCTGCGTAAAATTGTTCTATAATCGGAATCCCGGTCGCATGACCGGGATTTTTTTCTCGCAACGTCCGCTGTATTCGTTACTCTGCTTGCCTGGCGCATGATGACACGGAGTAAATCTGATGACCCCCACCCCTCGTCGTATTACGCTGCAAACCGTTGCGCAACCCGCTCTGTGGCATGCAATTCCTTGTGTCACGCTGACGGATGAAACAGTGCAGACGCGTAAAGAGAACGTACTGGCGCGAATGCGTGAGCGTCGCCTGGACTCGCTGATTGTTTATGCAGATAAAGAGCACGGCGCAAATTTCGAATACCTCACCGGGTTTATCCCGCGTTTCGAAGAGGCGCTGCTGGTGCTGCACAGCAACGGCGACTGCGTACTGGTATTGGGTAATGAGAACCTGAAACTGGCGCCCTATGCCCGGCTGGAAAATCAGGTAGTGCATGCGCCGTGGTTCTCTCTGCCGAATCAGCCGATGACGAATACCAAAACGCTGCCGCAACTGCTACAGGATGCGGGGATCGTAGCGCAGAAGACGATTGGCCTGGCTGGCTGGAAGTTATTTACCGGTGCGGGGGAAGATACCTCGCAGCATTTTGATTTCCCGACGTTTATTTTTAGTGCCATCCAGCAGGCGGCAGGGAAGAGCTGCAGCCTGCTGAATGCGACGGATATTTTTATCTCCCCGGCATATGGCGTGCGCACGGTAAATAACGCCAACGAACTGGCGCACTATGAATACGGGGCAAACCTGGCGTCGAGCGCGATCCTGACGGCACTAAACGCCGCTGCGCCGGGCAAAACCGAAAAAGCGATAGGTGCGCTACTGGCGGCGGAAGGGCAGGCGAATAACGTGGTGATGATTGCCGCTACCGGAGAGCGTTTCGCTAACGGCCGGCTCTATCCTGGCGATAAGGTTATCGAGCGCGGGGATAAATTCTCGCTGACCACCAGTTTTAAAGGCGGTTTGAGTAGCCGTGCTGCTTATGTTGTTGGCAGTGCGGATGAATTGCCGACGGCGGTTGCGGATTATCTCGACGTCGTGGCGATCCCCTACTATCGCGCGGTCGTGGCGTGGCTCGAGAATCTCCGCGTTGGTCTGACGGGCGGCGAAATGTATCGCCTGGTTGAGTCGGTGCTGCCGAAGGTGGAGTATCACTGGCATCTCAATCCGGGCCATCTCGTCGCAGATGAAGAGTGGCTATGTTCGCCCATATCGCCGCAATCAACGATTCCACTGGCCAGTGGAATGATTCTGCAGATTGATATTATCCCCTCTCGTGCAGGTTATGCGGGGGCGAGTATTGAGGACACGGTGGCCCTGGCCGATGCGGCGCTGCGTCAGCAACTGGCAGAGGATTACCCGCAACTCTGGCAGCGGGTACAAACACGGCGTGATTATATTCAGCGAGAATTGGGCATCCGATTGCCGGAAGATGTGTTGCCTTTCTCCAGTACGGTGGGCTACCTGCGCCCGTGGTTACTGGATGCGACTCAGGCGCTGGTCTGCGTAAGCGATTGACTGGTAAAATTCAGTGAAGCAGGGCACTGCCCGTAAACCGTTACGTTACTCAGGTATTTAATTATTATGGCCATTATCCCTAAAAACTATACGCGGCTGGAAAGCGGCTACCGTGAAAAAGCATTAAAACTGTTTCCATGGGTGTGCGGGCGCTGTTCACGGGAGTTTGTGTATTCGAACCTGCGTGAGCTCACCGTCCACCATATGGATCACGATCATACCAACAACCCTGAGGATGGCAGCAACTGGGAGCTGCTCTGCTTGTTCTGCCACGATCATGAACACTCGAAATATACCGAAGCGGATCAGTATGGTTCGACGGTTGTTGCGGGTGAGGATGCCCAAAAGGATGTGGGTGAGGCGACCTATAACCCGTTCGCCGATCTAAAAGCGATGCTAAATAAGAAAAAATAGCACCGCTTACTGCGTAGGCAGACCTGAACGAATAAAAAAAGCACCGACGAGCGTCTCGTTCGGTGCTTTTTTACTGGCGCCCAACAGCCGTTAGACGCGTGGTTAACTTCTCTTAGAAGTTGTAACCCACAACCAGGTAACCACCCCAGCCGGTAGAACGCACGCTGAAGTTGCCGTTACCGAAGTTCAGGCTCGTGTCATCGTTCCACTGGCCGCCGTTGTGCCAGTAACGCGCAACAACAGAGTAGTGCCAGTGATCGTAGCCCAGGGACAGAATGTGGCTGGACGCGATGGAGTTGTTGGTACGCGCTTTCTTACCGTTCAGATCACGGAAGTCGTTGTCGCCCAGGTCTGAACCCCAGTCAAAGTTGGTGAAGCCGATGTAGCTCAGCTGGCCGCCCCACAGAGAGGTGATCGGAACAAAGTATTTCACTTTGAAACGGTAGCCATCCCACTCGTTTTCGTTCGCTGCCAGGTAGTTCTGCCACTGGTATTTTGCGTACACGTTCAGAGACAGGCTCATCGGCAGACCGGTGTCGATATCGGTACCCAGACCCATGTACCACGTGCTCTGGCGGCCGGAGGCGTTGCGGCCCATGTCGTAGATGTAGTTGTTCGCGAAATACCACTCTTTGAACGGACCAAAGCTCAGGTCGGTGCCGGTCAGTTTATCAATGGAGAAGCGCGGTTCGATTTCCATAAACAGCGGAGAACCGTGGTTCCAGATACCTTTCGCGTCGGTGTTACCGCCGAAGAAGACCGGGGCATCGACATAACCATAGAAATCGAACCAATCTTTTTTCGCAAACGCTTCATATTCCAGATAAGTATCGTTACGAATCTGCGGTCCGAAGCGGGTGTGATAGCTGCCCACCACGTTAACGCTCTGATGCCACCAGTCGGAGACATATTCAGGTTTATTGGTGTCTGCTGCGCTCACAGAGAAAGACGTTGTGATCGCCAGCGCAGCGCCAGCTGCAAGTAATGTATTTTTCATAGTTATGCCACTGATAAGAGATCCCTTACGGGAGTGAAAGAATGCACGCATTGCGTTTCTAAATATTTCATGTTTCTGCGAGCTTATTATAAGTATCATTGCTCACAAAAATATGTCTTGTTTCACATTACTGAAACACACGTAATCGATTGCGTTCACGTTTACGCGCATTTCGCAGCAGGGATTGTACTGAGGATCATCATTGTTGCCAATAAATGACACCCACCAGATTTTGTCTGGCGGGCGCTCAGGCGTAACAAAGTGTGAAAAAGAGCGACAATGTCGCCCTGGAAATTATTGCGGGGTGGCGGGCTGAATATCGTGGATGCGGACGAAACCTAACTGCTCTGGCGTAATACCATTGAGCTGCAGCGAGACGTCAACATCGCTCGGTGCGAGGGTACTGGCTGGGGCGCTAATCAGCTGGTTCTGGACATTCACTTCCTGGTAATTCTGGGTGGTGCCCTGAATCTGCCCCCACTCTACGGTGCCGCTAAATGCCGGCAGCGGATCGTTAGATTCCCCCTGAATACGCAGCGTGGCCCGCGTGCCGTTGGCATTTGGGGTGACGTCTTTGAGCGTCATACGCAGCATGCCGATTTGGCTATTCAGGCGGGCAGGGGTGTTGGATCCTGGCAGCAGGTAGACGCCGTTGCTGGATTTAGCATTCAGCGCGTTTTGCTGGGTGATTTTCACCGTTTCTTTGTTCAGCTTGGTCATTTCTTTATTCAGGGTGCTGACATCCTGATGCAGTTGACGAACTTCGCCTTGCTGTGCGCAGGCGCTGAGGGCGAAAACGCTTCCCAGTAACAGGGATCTTAGGTAACGTCTTGTCATTCTGTCTGTTTCCTTGAATATGAGGATGTTTTTAATGGTAGATCGCAACGGCTCCGTTGCCATCGATCCATTGTCTCAAAATCGGCTCGTCTTTGTTGTCATGCCAGTTCAGGGTAAAATAGATTTCAGTTAACTCACTCGTCAGGACGTCGTATGCATTGCCCATTCTGTTTCGCCGTGGATACCAAAGTAATTGATTCTCGCCTTGTCGGTGAAGGTTCGTCTGTTCGCCGCCGTCGCCAGTGTCTGGTATGCAATGAACGTTTCACCACTTTTGAAGTGGCAGAGCTAGTGATGCCGCGCGTTGTGAAAAGCAATGAGGTTCGTGAACCGTTCAACGAAGATAAGCTACGCAGCGGTATGTTGAAAGCGCTGGAAAAACGCCCGGTAAGCTCCGATGACGTTGAAATGGCGTTAAATCATATTAAGTCACAATTACGCGCTACCGGGGAACGCGAAGTCCCCAGCAAAATGATCGGTAATCTGGTCATGGAACAGCTGAAAAAGCTCGATAAAGTTGCCTATATCCGTTTTGCGTCGGTGTATCGCAGCTTCGAGGATATCAAAGAGTTCGGCGAAGAGATCGCCCGTTTACAGGACTGACCATGCAGGACGAAATGTACATGGCGCGTGCGCTCAAACTGGCGCAACGCGGGCGTTTTACCACCCACCCGAACCCCAATGTCGGATGCGTGATCGTGAATAACGGCGAAATCGTCGGTGAAGGCTTTCACTATCGTGCGGGTGAACCGCACGCCGAGGTCCATGCGCTGCGCATGGCGGGTGAGCGCGCGCGCGGTGCAACGGCCTATGTGACGCTGGAGCCGTGCAGCCATCACGGGCGTACGCCGCCGTGCTGTGAAGCGCTCATTGCCGCAGGCGTTGCCCGCGTTGTGGCAGCGATGCAGGATCCAAATCCTCAGGTGCAAGGACGTGGCCTCTATCGGCTTAAACAGGAAGGCATTGAAGTGAGCCATAGCCTGATGATGGCGGAAGCCGAAGCGCTGAATAAAGGTTTTTTAAAGCGCATGCGTACCGGTTTTCCGTGGATTCAGCTTAAACTTGGCGCATCCCTTGATGGGCGTACGGCGATGGCCAGCGGTGAGAGCCAGTGGATCACTTCACCGCAGGCACGACGCGATGTACAGCGCTTACGTGCCCAAAGTCACGCCATTTTAACCAGCAGCGCGACGGTGCTGGCAGATGACCCTAAACTGACGGTTCGCTGGGATGAGCTGAGCCCCGACGTACAGGCGCTTTATCCGCAGGAAAACCTGCGCCAGCCGGTGCGTATTGTGGTGGATAGCCAGAATCGCGTGACGCCTGAACACGCCTTAGTACAGCAGCCGGGGGAAACCTGGTTTGCGCGTACGCATAGCGATAGCCGCGCCTGGCCTGAATCGGTGCGTGAAATCCTTGTACCGGAGCACCGTGGACACGCGGATCTGGTCACCCTGATGATGCTGCTGGGCAAACAGCAGATCAACAGCATCTGGGTGGAAGCGGGGGCTAATCTTGCGGGCGCGTTGCTACAGACGGGTCTGGTGGATGAACTGATTGTCTATCTGGCGCCGAAACTGCTGGGTGCGGATGCCAGAGGGCTGTGCGTACTGCCGGGTCTTGAAGCGTTGGCTGATGCGCCATCTTTTAAATTCAATGAGATACGTCAGGTTGGGCCAGACGTCTGCCTGCATCTTACCCACGCGTAGCCTCTGCTGTAAAAGGGAAGCAGCGCGTGAAATATTATGATAAAATCCGCCCCCCTGCGGGGTCTGAACTGAACCTGTAAAGGAAGAGTATGAACATTATTGAAGCTAACGTTGCTGCCCCGGACGCTCGCGTCGCCATCACCATTGCGCGTTTCAACAATTTTATCAATGACAGCCTGCTGGAAGGTGCGATTGACGCCCTGAAACGTATCGGCCAGGTAAAAGATAAAAATATTACCGTTGTATGGGTTCCAGGTGCTTATGAGCTGCCACTGGCGGCGGGCGCGCTGGCGAAAACCGGTAAATATGACGCGGTGATTGCGCTGGGTACCGTTATCCGTGGCGGTACTGCGCACTTTGAATATGTAGCCGGTGGTGCAAGCAATGGCCTGGCGCATGTCGCGCAGGACAGCGAAATCCCGGTCGCTTTTGGTGTACTGACTACCGAAAGCATTGAACAAGCCATCGAACGTGCTGGCACCAAAGCTGGCAACAAAGGTGCAGAAGCTGCACTGACCGCGCTTGAAATGATTAATGTTTTGAAAGCCATCAAGGCCTGATTTTTTGTAAGGGGAAATCCGTGAAACCTGCTGCTCGTCGCCGCGCCCGTGAGTGTGCTGTCCAGGCGCTCTACTCCTGGCAGTTGTCCCAGAACGACATCGCTGATGTTGAATATCAGTTCCTGGCAGAACAGGACGTAAAAGACGTTGACGTCCCGTACTTCCGTGAGCTGTTAAGCGGGGTGGCGACTAATAGCGCGTATCTCGACGGCCTGATGAAGCCGTACCTGTCCCGTCTGCTCGAAGAGCTGGGCCAGGTTGAGAAAGCGGTACTGCGTATTGCACTGTTCGAACTGTCCAAACGTTCAGATGTGCCGTACAAAGTGGCGATTAACGAAGCTATCGAACTGGCGAAAACCTTCGGTGCTGAGGATAGCCACAAGTTTGTTAATGGTGTGCTCGATAAAGCCGCACCCGTGATTCGCCCCAACAAAAAATGATCCTCAAGCCGGAATGGGGTGCGATGTCTAACCGCACTCTATCCGGCTTTTTTCCTTTCTATGCTGAGGCATAACGTATGGCATGCGGCGAATTTTCCCTGATTGCCCGTTATTTTGACCGTGTAACAAGCTCACGTCGTGATGTCGATACCGGCATCGGTGACGACTGCGCTCTGCTGAATGTTCCTGAAAAGCAGACGCTGGCGATCAGCACTGACACGCTCGTGTCAGGCATTCATTTTCTCCCTGATATCGACCCGGCTGACCTGGCGTATAAAGCGCTGGCGGTGAATATTAGCGATCTGGCGGCCATGGGCGCTGACCCGGCGTGGCTCACGCTGGCACTGACGCTACCGAGTGTCGATGAAGACTGGCTTAAAGCGTTCAGCGATAGCCTGTTCGAACAACTCAATTACTACGATATGCAACTGATTGGCGGCGACACGACCCGTGGCCCGCTGTCGATGACGTTGGGTATCCACGGTTATGTGCCAGTGGGGCGCGCAATCAAACGCTCCGGTGCCAAACCGGGCGACTGGATTTATGTCACCGGCACACCGGGTGACAGCGCAGCCGGGCTGGCTATTTTGCAAGATCGTTTGCAGGTCAACGATCAAACAGATGCGACTTACCTGATTCAGCGTCATCTGCGTCCTGTGCCGCGCGTGTTACACGGGCAGGCACTGCGTAATCTGGCAAGCTCGGCAATCGATCTGTCTGACGGGCTGATTTCCGACCTGGGGCATATCCTTAAGGCCAGCGGCTGCGGTGCGCGAATTGACCTCGATGCGTTACCTTATTCGCCGGTGATTCAGCGTCATGTGGAGCCGGAGCAGGCGTTGCGCTGGGCGCTGTCAGGTGGCGAAGACTATGAACTGTGCTTCACCGTGCCGGAACTTAATCGGGGTGCGCTGGAGGTGGCGGTTGGCCATTTAGGTGTGCCAGTGACCTGTATTGGGCAGATGAGCGCGGATGTGGAAGGACTGAATTTTACCCGTGACGGTAAAATTGTGACGCTTGACTGGAAAGGATACGACCACTTTGCCACTGTTTAAAAAAGATATTGCCAAAAGCCGTTTGAAAATGAGTAACCCGTGGCATCTGCTGGCAACGGGGTTTGGCAGCGGGTTAAGCCCTGTTGTGCCAGGTACAATGGGTTCTCTGGCCTCGATCCCGTTCTGGTATCTGATGACCTTTCTTCCGTGGCAGCTCTATTCGCTGCTGGTGATGCTGGGCATTAGCGTGGGCGTCTATCTTTGCCATCGTACGGCGAAAGATATGGGCGTGCACGATCATGGCAGCATTGTCTGGGATGAGTTTATCGGGATGTGGATCACCCTGATGGCGCTTCCGACCTATGACTGGCAGTGGGTGGCCGCCGGGTTTGTGATTTTCCGTATCTTCGATATGTGGAAACCTTGGCCGATTCGCTGGTTCGACCGTAATGTGCATGGTGGCATGGGGATTATGGTTGATGACATCGTGGCTGGGATTATCTCCGCGGGTATTCTTTACGCGGTGGGGCACTACTGGCCAATTGGCATTCTCTAGTGGTATTTCTCATCTGATATTGCCCGGTCCAGGCGAATCCGCATCCGGGGAAACCCCGGTGGCGCTGACGCTTACCGGGGCTACGGAAGGTAGTCCGGATAAGGCGAATCCGCATCCGGGGAAACCCCGGTGGCGCTGACGCTTACCGGGGCTACGGAAGGTAGCCCGGATCAGGCGAATCCGCATCCGGGGAAAACCCGGTGGCGCTGACGCTTACCGGGGCTACGGAAGGTAGCCCGGATCAGGCGAATCCGCATCCGGGAAACCCCGGTGGCGCTGACGCTTACCGGGGCTATGGACGGTAGCCCGGATAAGGCGTTTCACGCCGCATCCGGGACATTTCAGACTCATTAGCGCGCTACAAAATTACTTAAACCCAACCACCGGATGCTGTTTGTACGGCGTTTCCATCTCGGCGATCTGTTCCGGTTTTAGCGTCAAATCCACCGCCTGTAGCAGCTCTTCCAGTTGCTCTTCGCGCGATGCGCCGATAATCGGTGCGGCAATACCCGGTTTGCTCAGCAGCCAGGCCAGCGCCACCTGCGCGCGCGTTGCGCCCGTTTCTTCGGCTATCGAACCCAGACGTTCGGCAATCTGCGCATCGTTCTCATCGCTTTCGTTATACAGCTTTTTCCCCACTTCATCCGACACGACGCGGGCAGTGGTTTCCCCCCACGGGCGTGTCAGACGACCACGCGCCAGCGGGCTCCATGGGATGACAGCAACCCCTTCCTGGTAGCAAAGCGGCAGCATTTCACGCTCTTCTTCACGGTAGATGAGATTGTAGTGATCCTGCATGGTGACAAACGGCGCCCAGCCATGCTGTTTCTGCAATTCCAGCGCCTGCGCAAACTGATGGGCATGCATGGAAGAGGCACCGATGTAGCGGACTTTCCCGGATTTCACCACATCGTTGAGCGCTTCCAGCGTCTCTTCAATCGGCGTGTTGTAGTCCCAACGGTGGATTTGCAGTAAATCGACATAGTCCATACCCAGCCGTTGCAGGCTGTCATCGATGGAACGCAGGATTTGTGCGCGGGAGAGGCCTTCTTTCAGCGTGCCGGATGCGTGATACACCTTGGTGGCGACCACTACATCTTCGCGGCGGGCGAAGTCACGCAGGGCACGGCCGACGATCTCTTCACTGCTGCCGTCGGAGTAGCTGTTTGCCGTATCGAAGAAGTTGATTCCGCCATTCAGGGCGTGCTGGATAATCAGACGGCTGCTCTCTTCCGGCAGCGTCCAGGCATGGCTGCCCCGGTCTGGCTCGCCAAAGGTCATGCAGCCAAGGCAAAGACGGGAAACCTTAAGATCTGTTTTTCCTAGATAGTGTCGTCACAAGATTTTAGCCCAGAGAGCGATGCATCTGATCTGGACGGCAGCGAGAAATGAGGCCGTA
>NZ_CBFFRL010000012.1:0-45589 GCF_965644215.1 Phytobacter sp. V69 | reverse complement strand
GGCTGGAATAGTCATGATAATAGGGCCTTCTGATTAGAAGGCCCTATTATCAATGATTTTTATCCTCGTGACGACACAATCTAGGTACAAACAACGTCAAGTATGAAATAGCACTAATACCTTATTTTGATTTTTCATTGAATTACAGCACGATTAACTAAAATAAAACGCAGTGCCTAATCCGTTTTCATGCGCTTTTACAGGGCTAAGTGTTGACTTTGATTTCTGAATCCAGTACCACTAATGGCATATCGCAGTTAATCGCATTCATCTGGAGCATGGTTAATGATTCGCAATGTTCGCAACCTCGGTCTACTACTACTAAACGCATCCCATGTGCGCGGTAGACCGGTGGGCGACACTCAGCGTTGAGTCATCCTCCAGTTACACTAAGAACCCGCGCCTTGGCGCGGGTTTTTTTATGCTCGTAGCAAGGCGACCGAAGAGAGACAAGGACCAAACCATGAGCCAGCAAGTCGTTATTTTTGATACAACCTTACGTGATGGTGAACAAGCGTTACAGGCCAGCCTGAGTGTGAAAGAGAAGCTGCAGATCGCCCTGGCACTGGAACGTATGGGTGTTGACGTCATGGAGGTCGGTTTTCCGGTGTCCTCTCCGGGCGATTTCGAATCCGTACAAACTATCGCGCGTCAGGTCAAAAACAGCCGCGTCTGCGCGCTGGCACGCTGTGTAGAGAAAGATATTGATGTAGCGGCTGAATCGCTGAAAGTCGCCGAGGCGTTCCGCATCCATACCTTTATCGCCACGTCACCGATGCATATCGCCACCAAATTGCGCAGTACGCTGGATGAAGTGATCGAGCGTGCCATTTATATGATTAAGCGCGCCCGTAATTACACCGACGACATTGAGTTCTCTTGCGAAGATGCAGGCCGTACGCCGATTGCTGACCTGGCACGTGTGGTTGAAGCCGCCATCAACGCGGGTGCAAAAACCATCAACATCCCGGACACCGTTGGCTACACCATGCCTTTCGAGTTCGCCAACATCATTTCCGGTTTGTACGAACGTGTTCCGAACATCGACCAGGCCATTATCTCTGTCCACACCCACGATGACTTAGGCTTAGCGGTTGGCAACGCCATTGCCGCGGTTCATGCAGGCGCACGTCAGGTTGAAGGCGCCATGAACGGCATCGGCGAGCGCGCGGGTAACTGCTCGCTGGAAGAAGTCATCATGTCCATCAAAGTGCGTAAAGACATCATGAATGTGCACACCCGCATTAATCACAACGAAATCTGGCGCACCAGCCAGACCGTCAGCCAGATTTGCAACATGCCAATCCCGGCGAACAAAGCGATTGTCGGCACCGGCGCCTTCGCCCACTCCTCCGGTATCCACCAGGATGGCGTGCTGAAAAATCGCGAAAACTACGAAATCATGACCCCGGAATCCATCGGCCTGAACCATGTCCAGTTGAACCTGACTTCCCGTTCTGGTCGCGCGGCGGTGAAACACCGTATGGAAGAGATGGGCTACAAAGAAACCGACTACAACATGGACCATCTGTACGATGCGTTCCTGAAACTGGCGGACAAAAAAGGCCAGGTCTTCGATTACGACTTGGAAGCGCTGGCGTTCATCAACAAACAGCAGGAAGAGCCCGAGCATTTCCGCCTGGATTACTTTAGCGTGCAGTCCGGTTCCAGCGATATCGCAACCGCCTCCGTGAAGCTGGCCTGTGGTGAAGAAACCAAAGCAGAAGCCGCTAACGGCAACGGCCCGGTAGACGCCATTTATCAGGCGATTAATCGCATTACCGGTTATGACGTTGAGCTGGTCAAATACGATCTCAATGCCAAAGGCCAGGGCAAAGATGCGCTGGGTCAGGTGGATATCGTCGTCACTTACAGCGGACGCCGTTTCCATGGCGTGGGTCTGGCAACAGATATCGTGGAATCCTCCGCCAAAGCGATGGTACACGTGCTGAACAACATCTGGCGCGCCGCAGAAGTTGAAAAAGAATTGCAACGCAAAGCTCAAAATAAAGAAAACAACAAGGAAACCGTGTGATGTCGAAGAACTACCATATTGCCGTGTTGCCGGGTGACGGTATTGGCCCGGAAGTCATGGCGCAAGCCTTAAAAGTACTGGAAGCCGTTCGTCGCCGTTTCGATATGCGTATCACCACCAGCCACTATGATGTGGGCGGTATCGCCATTGATCGTCATGGTAACCCGCTGCCGCAGGCAACCGTGGAAGGTTGTGAACAGGCAGACGCGATCCTGTTTGGCTCCGTAGGCGGCCCGAAATGGGAAAATCTGCCTCCAGCACAGCAGCCGGAGCGTGGGGCTCTGCTGCCGCTGCGTAAACATTTCAAACTGTTCAGCAACCTGCGTCCGGCAAAGCTGTACCAGGGGCTGGAAGCGTTCTGCCCGCTGCGTGCTGATATCTCCGCTAACGGCTTTGATATTCTCTGCGTGCGTGAGCTGACTGGCGGTATCTACTTCGGTCAGCCAAAAGGCCGCGAAGGCAGTGGTCAGCATGAGAAAGCGTTTGATACCGAGGTGTATCACCGTTTTGAGATCGAACGTATTGCGCGTATCGCCTTTGAATCTGCGCGTAAACGCCGTAAAAAAGTGCACTCCATTGATAAAGCCAACGTATTGCAGACCTCTCTGCTGTGGCGTGAAATCGTCAATGAAGTGGCACAGGAATACCCGGACGTAGAACTGGCGCATATGTATATCGATAACGCCACCATGCAGTTGATTAAAGATCCGTCCCAGTTTGACGTGCTGCTGTGCTCTAACCTGTTCGGCGACATTCTGTCTGATGAGTGCGCAATGATCACCGGCTCTATGGGTATGCTGCCGTCTGCCAGCCTGAATGAGCAAGGTTTTGGTCTGTACGAACCGGCTGGTGGCTCCGCACCGGATATCGCAGGCAAAAATATCGCCAACCCGATCGCGCAGATCCTGTCTCTCGCGCTGCTGCTGCGTTACAGCCTGGATGCCAACGACGCGGCAACGGCGATTGAAAGCGCCATCAACCGCGCTTTAGAAGAAGGTGTGCGTACCGGTGATTTAGCCCGTGGCGCCGCTGCTGTCAGTACCGATGAGATGGGTGACATCATCACCCGTTATATCGCCGAAGGGGTGTAACCATGGCCAAAACGCTGTACGAAAAATTGTTTGATGCGCACGTTGTTTACGAAGCGCCAAACGAAACCCCGCTGTTGTATATCGACCGCCATCTGGTGCACGAAGTGACGTCACCTCAGGCGTTCGACGGCCTGCGCGCGCACAATCGCCCGGTACGTCAGCCGGGCAAGACCTTTGCGACCATGGATCATAACGTCTCCACGCAGACCAAAGACATCAACGCCTCCGGCGAGATGGCGCGTATTCAGATGCAGGAACTGATCAAGAACTGCAAAGAATTCGGCGTTGAGTTGTATGACCTGAACCACCCGTATCAGGGCATCGTACACGTGATGGGGCCGGAACAGGGTGTCACCCTGCCGGGCATGACCATCGTCTGCGGTGACTCCCACACCGCCACCCACGGCGCGTTTGGCGCACTGGCGTTCGGTATCGGGACCTCCGAAGTTGAGCACGTGCTGGCGACACAAACCCTGAAACAGGGCCGCGCCAAAACCATGAAAATCGAAGTTAAAGGCAAAGCATCAGTTGGCATCACAGCGAAAGACATCGTGCTGGCGATTATCGGTAAAACCGGCAGCGCGGGCGGTACCGGGCATGTCGTCGAATTCTGCGGCGACGCGATTGCGGCGCTGAGCATGGAAGGTCGTATGACCCTGTGCAACATGGCCATTGAAATGGGCGCTAAAGCGGGCCTGGTCGCGCCGGATGAAACCACCTTTAACTACGTGAAAGGTCGTCTGCATGCGCCGAAAGGGAAAGATTTCGACGACGCGGTGGAATACTGGAAGACGCTGAAAACCGACGACGGTGCGACTTTCGATACGGTTGTGACGTTGCAGGCGGAAGAGATTGCGCCGCAGGTCACCTGGGGTACCAACCCGGGTCAGGTTATCTCCGTTAATGACATCATCCCGGACCCGGCCTCCTTTGCCGATCCGGTTGAGCGCGCCTCTGCTGAGAAAGCGCTGGCCTATATGGGCCTGCAACCAGGCGTGCCGCTGACGTCTGTTGCCATTGACAAAGTCTTTATCGGCTCCTGCACAAACTCACGTATTGAAGATTTGCGTGCCGCGGCTGAAATCGCCAAAGGCCGTAAAGTGGCGCCAGGCGTGCAGGCGCTGGTCGTACCGGGCTCTGGTCCTGTGAAAGCGCAGGCCGAAGCCGAAGGGCTGGATAAGATCTTTATCGAAGCCGGTTTCGAGTGGCGTTTGCCGGGCTGCTCAATGTGCCTGGCCATGAACAATGACCGTCTGAATCCGGGCGAACGTTGCGCATCCACCAGTAACCGTAACTTTGAAGGTCGTCAGGGTCGCGGTGGTCGTACCCACCTGGTCAGTCCGGCAATGGCAGCCGCTGCTGCGGTAACCGGTCATTTCGCTGATATTCGCAGCTTGTAAGGGGAGATAATCATGGCAGAGAAATATACACAGCACACTGGCCTGGTTGTCCCACTGGATGCCGCCAACGTCGATACCGACGCCATCATTCCAAAACAGTTTTTGCAGAAGGTGACGCGTACCGGTTTTGGCGCACATCTGTTTAACGACTGGCGTTTCCTGGATGATAAAGGCGAAGTGCCGAACCCGGAATTCGTTCTTAACTTCCCGGAATACAAAGGTGCGTCCATTTTGCTGGCGCGGGAAAACTTCGGTTGCGGTTCATCACGTGAGCATGCCCCCTGGGCACTGACCGACTACGGCTTTAAAACCGTTATTGCACCGAGCTTCGCGGACATCTTCTACGGCAACAGCTTTAATAACCAGCTGCTGCCTGTGAAACTGAGCGACGAAGAAGTGGATGAGCTGTTTAAACTGGTTCAGGCGAATCCGGGCATCTCGTTTGAGGTGGACCTGGAAGCCCAGGTAGTGAAAGCCGGGGATAAATCCTACTCGTTTGTCATCGACGCATTCCGCCGTCACTGTATGCTGAACGGTCTCGACAGTATCGGTCTGACCCTGCAGCATGAAGATGCCATCTCCAACTACGAGAACAAACAGCCCGCGTTTATGAACTAAACCGCCTGCTGTCTCTCTGATGCCCGGTCTTTTGGCCGGGCATTTTACTTTCCATAACGCGATCCAGATCACAAAATCAAACACTCATCCCTGTGATGTGTAAGGATATTTGAAAATATAAAATTTAATTTCCCGCAATAACGCCCTTATTTAGTGCAGTTCCTCCCTCTTTTTTGTATAAACTCGGCAACACAAGTAAAAATACAGCCCAATTATTTAATATAAAAATACCAGCATGTAAAAAAACGGTTAATTGCATAGAAAGACCCTATGGTTTCATGCAAAAAAAAGCATTATTTTTCCCCTGCCCCCCTCGTTATCTTTCCCACAGAAACATATTAACTTTGGATATATCAGGACCCCCGGCATATCGGCCTCCTGGATTTCCCGTGGAGAGAGCAAATGAGCCACTACCAACACCTTTTCACCCCGCTAGCCATTAACGGGATGACGCTTAAAAACCGGATCATCATGCCGCCAATGGGTACCAATCTGGCGAGCCTGAACGGCGAAGTCTCTCAGGAACAGCTTGAGTACTATGAGTTGCGGGCCAAAGGGGGTACGGGCTTAATTACCATTGAGAATATCTGCATCGATTTCCCGTTCGCCTCTAACGGTACAACGCAGCTGCGTATCGATAACGACCAATATATTCCAGGGCTCTTCAAATTAACCGAAACACTGCACAGACACGGTGCCTGCGTCTCTATTCAGCTTAATCACGCGGGTGCTTCTGCTTATGCTTATCGCCTGAATGGCGAGCAGCCGCTCTCCTCTTCGAATACGCCGTCGAAAAAGAACGGAAATATCCCTCGCGCCATGACACATGAAGAGATATATCATGCGGTCAATAAATTTGGCGAAGCGGCAGAACGCGTTAAACGCGCGGGTTTTGATTGCGTGGAAATTCATGCAGGCCACTCTTATTTAATTAGCCAGTTTTTGTCACCGCTGTTTAATAAGCGTACCGATGAATTTGGCGGTTCCACTGAAAATCGCGCCAGAATATTAAGCCTGGTGGTGGATAAAGTGCGTGCCAGCGTCGGCCCCCGCTTCCCGATTAGCCTGCGTTTCAGCGCCGATGACTTTCTTGAGGGCGGTAACACGCTGGAAGATACGCTGCGGATTCTGGAACTGTGTCAGGACAAGGTCGACATTCTCAATGTTTCCGCCGCGCAAAACGACAACCTGAATCTGCAAATTGACCAGATGTCACTGGAAGATGGCTGGAAACGTTATCTCTCCCGCGCCGTTCGCGACACCTTTAATAAACCGACCGTTATCGCCGGCAATATTCGCTCCCCGAAAGTCGCCGAAGACATTATCGCAACGGGCGATGCAGACCTGATTGCCATTGGCCGTGGGCTGATTGCCGAACCGGAATGGGTGCAGAAGGTCCAGAGCGGTAACGAACGCCTGATGCGCAAATGCATCTCCTGCAATATCGGCTGCGCCGACCACCGTATCGCCCGCTCTCGCCCGCTGCGTTGCTCCATCAACCCGGACATTATTCATGGCGATGCCTACAAACGGCGTACGGTAAACCGCGATACCCGCGTTGTGGTAATCGGTGCAGGTACTGCAGGAATGGAAGCCGCCTGTACCGCAGCAGAAGTGGGCTGCCACACCTGGCTGCTGGAGAAGAAAAACAGCCTTGGCGGCCTGGCCTCAGAAATCTCACGCCTGCCGGAGAAAAAGCGTATTGCCGACTTCCCGCAATTTATGAAAAACCGCATGGCCGGACTGGACAATCTGATGCTGCAGGTGGGTAAAGAGGCCGATGTTAAGCGCATTGCCGAGCTGCGACCAAACCTGATTGTTAACGCTACCGGCTCCACGCCGCTGCTGCCGCCAATTAACGGGCTGAAAGAGTGCATCGATGTCGAGGGCGGCAACGTCTTCTCCATCATGGGCATGATTCATCACCTGGACCAGTTCGCGGATGTAGAGGGAAAACGCATTGCCGTTGTCGGCGGCGGGGCCGTCGGTCTGGATGTTATCGAATATTTTTCCGCACGCGGCGCAAGCACCGCGCTGATTGAGATGCAGGATGGCCCAGGCCGCGACCTGGACATCATCACTAAAAACGCCATGTTGACCATGCTGGATGAACACCACGTGGAACAGCATATGCAGACACAACTCGTCGCCGTTCACCCGACACACTTTAGCGTCAAGCAAGCCGACCGCGCTTATGACATTCCTTTTGACTACGGCTTTGTTTGCCTGGGAATGCGTGCCAATACCGCCGGTCTCAATGAGATTGAACAATGGGCCAGAGCCAATAACGTAAAAATAATGAACATCGGCGACAGCCTGATGGCCCGGCGAATCATTGATGGCGTGCGCGAAGGACGCAACGTGCTGGACACCCTCGAAGACATGGGTGCTCTGGGCAACCGCGAATCAGCAAAAATTCCACTTCTAACATATTGAGGATTTAATCATGGCAGAACGTATTACTGGTCACACTGAGCTGATTGGCCTGATTGCAACGCCGATTCGTCACAGCATGTCGCCGACAATGCATAACGAAGCCTTTGCCCATCTGGGTCTGGACTATGTCTATCTGGCCTTTGAAGTCGACAATCAGGAGCTGAAAGATGTCGTACAGGGTTTTCGTGCCCTGGAACTGCGTGGTTTCAATGTCTCCATGCCGAACAAAACCGCCATTTGCCAGTATCTGGATAAACTCTCCCCGGCAGCAGAACTGGTCGGTGCGGTGAACACCGTGGTCAACGATAATGGCGTACTAACCGGCCATATCACCGACGGCACCGGCTATATGCGCGCGCTTGCCGAAGAAGGCATAGACATCATTGGCAAAAAAATGACCGTACTGGGTGCAGGCGGTGCGGCAACGGCGCTCTGCGTTCAGGCAGCGCTGGACGGCGTAAAAGAGATCTCCATTTTCAACCAGAAAGACAAATTCTTCGCCAATGCGGAGCAAACCGTCGCTAAGATCCGCAATAACACCAGCTGTGCCATCCACCTGTACGATCTGGCCGATCACGACAAACTGCGTCAGGAAATCGACAGCAGCGTGATCCTCACCAATGCCACCGGCGTCGGCATGAAACCGTTTGAAGGCCAGATGCTGCTGCCAAACGACAGTTTCCTGCGCCCGGATCTGATCGTGTCTGACGTGATTTACAATCCGCGCAAAACCCACCTGCTACAAGTTGCTGAGAAGAAAGGCTGCCGTACCCTGAACGGCCTGGGAATGATGCTCTGGCAAGGGGCGAAAGCCTTTGAAATCTGGACAGGTAAAGAGATGCCGGTCGATTACGTCAAAAACGTCCTTTTCTGAGGCTGGCACGATGAAAAATAGATATGTCCCAACTGCGGCTGGGCTGTATCTCAACTACCTGATTCATGGCATGGGGGTATTACTCATTACCCTCAACATGGCGAATTTACAGGAACAGTGGGGAACAGACAGAGCCGGCGTTTCGATCGTTATTTCGTCTTTGGGTATCGGTAAACTTGCCACCATCGTGACGGGTTTCCTCTCTGACCGCTACGGTCGTAAGCCCTTTATCTATCTGGGTATTCTGAGCTATTTGCTGTTTTTCTTCGGCATCTTGCTGACCAAAAATATCTATGCTGCCTATTGCTTTGGCATCATGGCTGGTCTGGCGAACAGCTTCCTGGATTCCGGAACTTATCCGGCGCTGATGGAATCTTTCCCCAACTCCGCAAGCCGCGCAAACGTGTTAATCAAAGCGTTTGTTTCGGCCGGACAATTCCTGCTGCCCTTCATTATTAGCCTGTTGATTTGGGCGAACATGTGGTTTGGCTGGTCATTTGTCATTGCGGCTGTATTGATGGTTCTGAGCGCCATCTATTTGATCAAAATGCCCTTTCCTGACCATCGGGCGAAAAAAGAGACCGCCGAGAAACCTGTCGCGGCAACAGCACATCAGTCTGATGCCGGTACCATGGATATGCTGGTGTTCACGCTGTATGGCTATATTGGTATGGCGACCTTTTACCTGGTCAGTCAGTGGCTGGCGCAGTACGGTCAGTTCGTTGCGGGTATTCCCTATGAATCAGCCATCAAGTTACTGAGTATCTACACGGCGGGCTCGCTGAGCTGTGTGTTTGTCACCGCCACCTTCGTGAAAAATGTCATTAACTCTGCCGTCGCGATGATTCTCTATACCGGCATCTCGATGATTTCGTTGTTGGTTGTTTGCATGTTCCCCACACCGATGATTGTGACCGGCTTTGCTTTCGTGATCGGTTTCTCAGCAGCAGGTGGGGTATTACAGCTGGGTGCAACCATCATGGCGATGAGCTTCCCGAAAGGGAAAGGCAAAGCCACCGGGATCTTCTACACCGCCGGCAGTATTGCCAGTTTCACGATCCCGTTGATCACGGCAAAACTGTCCAAAATCAGCATCGCCAGCATTATGTGGTTTGATTTGATTATCGCCATAATCGGCTTTGTGATTGCGTTGTACATCGGTTATCGTCAGTTTCAGGCTCGCGCTGTCCAAAAAACGGTCCGCGCAACCGCCACAGCCTGACGGTTCGGCGAGAAAATTATGGATACTAAAATGACTAAAGCAGTAACGGTTAAAAACATCACCTTTCAGGAAGGGACCACGCTTATCTGTGTGCCGCTGATCGGCAAAACGCTCGACGAACTGCAAGCGAATGCCAGGACGCTGGCTACCGCCGGTGCTGATCTTATCGAGTGGCGCGTTGACCACTTCACGCACGTTCGCGAACCGCAGCACGTGCAGCAGGCGCTGGGCGAAATCCGCCAGATTCTGGCCGATATCCCGCTGCTGTTCACCTTCCGCAGCAAAAAAGAAGGTGGCGAAACGGAAATCAGCGAGGAAGCTTACTTCGAGCTTAATCGTCAGGTAGCCATCAGCGGTCTGGTCGATTTGATCGACATTGAGCTCTTCAATGATGAAGCGCAGATTCGCGCAGTGATCGGCGCGGCCCATGGTGCAGGTGTCAAAGTCATCATGAGTAATCATGATTTCCATAAAACACCTGCCCAGGAAGACATCATCTATCGTCTTCGCCGGATGCAGGATCTGGGTGCCGATCTGCCGAAGATTGCCGTGATGCCGCAAACGCCACAGGATGTGCTGACGCTGCTGTCAGCCACCCTGACCATGAAAGAAAAGTATGCGACACGCCCGATTATTACCATGTCAATGGCAAAAATGGGTGGCGTCAGCCGCGTAACGGGTCGCCTGTTTGGCTCAGCGATGACGTTCGGTACCGTCGGTCAGGCCTCCGCACCAGGGCAGATCGCGATCAAAGAGCTGCGTGAGCTAATGGATATTCTGTACTAAAAAATAGAAAGCCCGGAGCTTACCTCCGGGCGTTTTGTTAGCGCTTTTGCTGGCTGTCATTAATAATGAAGTTTCTAAACGATTGAATAGTCGGTGACAGTACGCGATCTTTCATGGTCGCCAGATAGATATAACGCGGCGGGATCTTATTCTTGATAGCCAGAATATGGACGTTGTAGTACGAGAGCGCGGAAATTCTTGGCATGATCGCAATACCGTAATCAATACTGACCAGCCCCGCCATCGCCGTGTCTTCATCAACATAACAGGCAATATCCGGCACCAATTTTTGCTGCATAAAGACATTATCAATAAATGGTCGTAACCCGCTGTTTTCAGAAAAATAGATATATGGATAGTGAATCGTCTCAACAAGATCCACTTCATTTTGATACAGCTTCGCCAGCGAGTGATCCTTCGCAGTGACGACCACCAGTTCCTGCTGAATAATCGGGATAAAATCAATATCTGGTTCATCAGGAATATAGGAACAAATCGTTAAATCACTCTTACCGGATTTCAAATCCTGCAATAAGGTCAGTGACGTCCCCTGCGTAAACGAGAAGGTCACATTGTGGCGAGAAGGAAGTGTAGAATATTTTTGGATTAATTGCGGAACAACATATTCACCCATAGTATAAATAAAGGCGATGCGAATATTCTCCTTATTTTCCAGCCCGCTTTTCTGTAAGGTCATTCTGCCATTTTCCAGCGATGTCAGCGCATCCTCGACATAGGGAAGAAAGCGTTTTCCATTTTGCGTAATTTCGACATTGCGCCCCTTTCGGGCAAACAAGGACACGCCAAGCTCCTTCTCCAGCTCAGATATGGCGTGGCTTAGCGAAGGTTGAGTGATGAAGAGGCTGGAGGCCGCTTCGGTGTAATGCTCCGTTTCAGATAATCGCTTAAAATAATAAAGTTGCTTTAGGTTCATTATTTTTGACCGTATAATATAAAATTAAAGATATTGCATTGAATATAGCACAACAGGGGTAGTCCTTAGGGGGTAAAGCATGAATTCTTGGGCAATATCAAATATTCACATGCTGCGGTAAATAATATGTTACGCGTTAGTTTATAGCGTGAAAATAAACAACGGGGGGATAAAGTATTTCTGCATGTGGCGATATATGCAAAAATATTTTAAACTTTAAAGGATATTCACATGAGGACAATAGCGAACCAGGAAAGCGCCGTACCCTTAGCCGGAACGAGGAAAAGAAGCCGGGCGCGAATTGTAATTTTATTGTTATTATCGATCGGCACAATGATCAATTACCTTGATCGCACCATTCTCGGTGTTGTTGCCCCTGCGTTAACCAGCGAGCTTCACATCGATCCTGCCATAATGGGGATCGTATTTTCGGCCTTTGCCTGGACCTACGCGCTGGCGCAAATTCCCGGAGGAATGTTTTTAGATCGCTTCGGGAACAAAATAACCTACGCCCTTTCCATCTTTTTCTGGTCGACATTCACATTATTACAAAGTTTTTCACTGGGTTTAAAATCTCTCTTGTTATTTCGCCTGGGTCTGGGAATCAGTGAAGCCCCTTGTTTTCCTGTTAACAGCCGCGTCGTGGGGACATGGTTTCCGCAGCATGAGCGCGCCCGGGCAACGGCAACCTACACGGTTGGTGAATATATTGGCCTGGCCGCTTTCTCGCCAATTCTATTTTTAATTCTTGAACACCATGGCTGGAGAACACTATTTTTCATCACTGGTGGATTAGGCATTGCATTCACTTTTGTGTGGTGGAAATTTTATAAAGAGCCCCATGAATCCACAGCAGCAAATAAAGAAGAACTGGATTACATCGGCATTGGAAATAAAGAAAGCGCAAATGAAAATATCCCCTTCAACTGGGCGGATGCCAAACGCCTGCTCTGCTGTCGTCAGGTTATCGGCGCTAGCTTAGGACAGTATGCTGGCAATACAACGCTGGTTTTCTTTCTGACATGGTTCCCCACGTATCTGGCTCAGGAACGCCAGTTACCGTGGCTTCACGTTGGTTTTTTTGCCACATGGCCATTTCTTGCGGCGGCAATTGGCATCATTTTCGGCGGCTGGGTTTCGGATAAATTATTGAAGAAAACGGCATCGGTAAACGTCAGCAGGAAGCTCCCCATTATTACCGGGCTGTTACTCTCCAGCTTTATTATTACGGCCAACTGGGTGTCGAATAACACCATGGTGATTATCATTATGTCCATTGCCTTCTTTGGCCAGGGAATGGTCGGCCTCGGCTGGACACTCATTTCCGATATTGCACCCCAAAATATGGCGGGACTGACAGGGGGAATCTTTAACTTCTGTGCCAATATGGCATCCATTATTACGCCGCTGATTATCGGCTTTATTATTGCCGGGACGGGAAATTTTTTCTACGCACTCATTTATATTGGCTTAACCGCATTAATAGGTTTAGTGGCTTACATCTTTATCATTGGTGATATCAAACGTATTGAGTTCAACTGATCCGCTGCTCCCGGCAACATTGCATAGCCGGGAGCGTTTTTTCGCATCAGACGTCTTTAACCCGGCTGGTCAGGAAGAGCGTGACCAGCGAGAGCACCGCAATGACCCAGTACACTTTCGCATGACCTAAACTTTGCGCCAGTGCGCCCTGAATCACCCCGGCGAGGATCACCCCCGTCGAGATACTGTTGGTGAACAGCGTGGTGGCAGACCCTGCGCGTCCTGGCATCAAATCCTGGAACCACAGCATGCCAATACCGGCAATAATGCCAATGAAGATGGCGTTAAAGACCTGCAGGCCAAGCAGTGCCTCACGGCTGTGGAACATGATCAAACCGGCGTAGAAGACCACGCCCGCCGCCACTGCGCTGACCATCATTTTGCGTTTACCGAAACGCTTAACATAGTAGCCTGCCAGGATCATGGCCGGGATCTCCAGCCCTGCGGCCGTCCCCATTAGCACGCCCGCCAGACTGTCCGGCAAGCCCAGCTCACTGCTGATCCACAGCGGCATATCAATAATGTACATCGTGTTGCAGGTCCACATCATCGTCGAGACGATAAACAGCATCCGGACGTTCTTATTGCTCCAGCCACTGGCCTCAGTGACGGCAATATCCGCCGGCTGTTTAATTCGTTTCACCGAAGGCAGCCAGAATGCCACGAGCACAAGGCTTATCACGAATATGCCGGCGGCAATCGAGTACATAGCGGTAAAGCCGTAGTTAAGCGCCAGCATAAAGGCCATCGGCGGGCCAATCACCCACGCCACCGAAATCTGCGCACGCATGATGGAGCTGAACATCACTACTTCTCGCGCCGAGCTGTCCGCATATTCTCTTGCCAGCGCAAAGAGCTGCGGCATGGCGGTACTCGCCAGCGAGGCCAGCATCACCCCGCAGGTGATCAGGGTCAGGTAATGGCGATTGAAGGCAAACAAGAGGGCGTTGCCTACCGCCATCAGGCAGCAGAACATGATCAGCCTTTTGCGATCGCCCTGTTGGTCAGAACGCTTTGCCAGCCCGAGGCTGACAAGGATCCCGGCAATGGCGTTGACGGTATAAAACAGTCCGACCCAAAAAGGTTGCGCACCCACCTCACGACTCAAAAATAAGCTCAGCGTTGGGGCCTGCAAAGCACCGGCAACACCGATCATAAACGCGACGATCATAAAAGCGATGAAGACCCCATTCAGGCGACGTCCCATCGTGGCTAACCAGAGCATAAAGATCCCTTGCTTGCGAAAGAAACGAAAAAAGCCAGCAGATAATAACTGCTGGCGTGGTGATTAGCACCAATACTCAGTCACACATGATGGACGCGATTCAGGACTTAGAGACCGGGATTGTCACTTCCCACTGCATTAATTCTTCGAGCATTTTCAGCCGCTGGTTCGCGCTCAGACCAAAGAGCCGGGACGCATGCTGCGTCGCGCGAAAATACGCTAAGTAAAATTGCCGTGTGGACGATCTCTTCATAGCCACCTCCTCGCTTCATCACGGAAGATTATTGGCTTAATATAGGGATAAATAAATTGCTGACTTTTTATCAGGAGTTCCCCTTTTATGCCGTCAGGTCGCCTGCAACAACAGTTCATCCGTCTGTGGCAATGCTGCGACGGAAAATCCCAGGAAACAACGCTCAATGAGCTGGCCGATCTGCTGAGCTGTTCCCGCCGCCATATGCGCACCCTGCTCAACACCATGGAAGAGCGCGGCTGGCTGACCTGGGAGGCCGAAGCCGGGCGTGGTAAGCGTTCGCGCCTGACGTTCCTCTACACCGGTCTGGCATTGCAGCAACAGCGGGCGGAGGATTTACTGGAGCAGGACAGGATCGATCAGTTAGTACAACTGGTGGGCGATAAGAGCGCGGTCCGCCAGATGCTGGTCTCTCATTTGGGGCGTAGTTTCCGCCAGGGGCGGCATATTCTTCGGGTGTTGTACTACCGCCCACTGCGTAATTTGCTGCCTGGCACCGCCCTGCGACGCTCCGAAACCCACATGGCGCGGCAAATTTTCAGCGCCCTGACACGCATAAATGAGGAAAACGGGGAACTGGAAGCGGACATCGCGCATCACTGGAAGGCCATTACGCCGCTCCACTGGCGTTTTTATTTACGTCCCGGCATCCATTTTCACCACGGTCGCGAACTGGAAATGCGCGATGTTATCGCCTCTCTCGAGCGCGTCTGTACGCTGCCGCTCTATTCGCATATCACTCAGATTGTCACCCCGACGCCCTGGACGCTGGATATTCACCTGTCACAGCAGGACAACTGGCTGCCCTGGCTGATGGGGCATGTGCCAGCCATGATCCTGCCGCAGGAGTGGAACTCAATGGCGAATTTCTCCAGCCATCCGGTCGGCACCGGGCCTTACGCGGTCACCCGCAACAACAATAACCAGCTGAAAATCCACGCCTTTGATGATTACTTCGGCTATCGTGCTCTTATTGACGAGGTGAACGTTTGGGTGCTGCCGGAAATTGGTGATGAGCCGAACGGCGGCCTGACCATCGATGGCCCCACCGACGGCGAGAAAGCCGTTGAAAGCCGCCTTGAGGAAGGCTGTTACTATCTGCTCTTCGATGCCCGTTCACATCGGGGTGCAAACCAGGCCGTGCGCGACTGGATAAGTCAGGTACTTTCCCCCACCCGGCTGCTTTATCACGCAGAAGAGCATTATCAGCAGTACTGGTTCCCGGCGTATGGCCTGCTGCCGCGCTGGCACCATGCGCGCCCGGCCAGCGGTGAAAAGCCGGCGGGGCTGGAGTCGCTTACGCTGACCTTTTACCGCGATCACAATGAGCACAAAGCCATTGCCCACACCATGAGCAAGCTGCTGGCGCAGCATGACGTACCCCTTGAGATACAAGAGGTGGACTATGAGGAGTGGCACCGTGGCGATATCGTCAGCGATATCTGGCTCAACAGCGCCAACTTCACGCTGCCGCTCGATTTCTCCCTCTTCACCCATTTATATGAAGTCCCGCTGATTCAGCACTGCGTTTCACTGGACTGGCAGGCCGATGCGGAGCGTTGGCGCGCCGGGGAGATGAACCTAGCCGCCTGGTGTCAGCAGCTACTGGCAAGCAAAGCCATGGTGCCGCTGATTCACCACTGGCTAAGGATTCAGGGCCAGCGCAGTATGCGCGGTCTGCGCATGAACACCCTTGGCTGGTTTGACTTCAAATCCGCGTGGTTCGCCCCGCCCGACCCATAATCCTTACGTTTTTGGTACGTCCAGCCGAATAATGAAGGGATGCTTTCAGAAAACTTACAAACTCATTACAATGGCGCGGTGCTCAACGGGGTGCTGCGCCAAAAGCGTGTGCTGAGAAAATACCCGTCGAACCTGATCCGGATAACGCCGGCGAAGGGATTTGAGGCTATCGCTTAAAATCCTCTTTGCCACCCATTTTTGAGGTGCAAAGTGCTTAAAAAAGTTCTGCCATTCCTGCTGCTTGCCGCAGCACCCGCTTTCGCGAAACCGATCCTGACCGTTTATACCTACGACTCCTTCTCTGCAGAATGGGGGCCGGGGCCGGCGGTGAAAAAAGCCTTCGAAGCCGACTGCAACTGTGAGCTGAAATTTGTCGCGCTGGAAGATGGCGTATCGCTGCTTAACCGTTTACGTATGGAAGGCAAAAACAGCAAAGCGGATGTGGTGCTGGGGCTGGATAACAACCTGCTGGAAGCCGCCACACAGACCAAACTGTTCGCCAAAAGCGGCATTTCCCCGGACGCCGTTACCGTTCCTGGCGGCTGGAAAAACGATACCTTCGTTCCGTTTGACTACGGCTGGTTCGCGTTCGTTTATGACAAAAACAAGCTGAAAAACCCACCGAAAAGCCTGAAAGAACTGGTGGAAAGCGAGCAGAAATGGCGCGTGATTTATGAAGATCCGCGCACCAGCACGCCGGGCCTTGGCCTGCTGCTGTGGATGCAGAAAGTGTATGGCGATAAAGCCCCGGAAGCCTGGCAAAAACTGGCGGCTAAAACCGTCACAGTGACCAAGGGCTGGAGCGAAGCGTATGGTCTGTTCCTGAAAGGGGAAGGCGACCTGGTTCTGAGCTACACCACCTCTCCGGCTTACCACATCATTGAAGAGAAGAAAGACAACTACGCCGCCGCGGCCTTTATCGAAGGTCACTACCTGCAGGTTGAAGTCGCCGCCCGTACCGCTGCCAGCAAGCAGCCGGAGCTGGCAGAGAAGTTCCTGAAATTTATGGTCTCTCCGGCATTCCAGAACGCCATCCCGACCGGCAACTGGATGTTCCCGGTCAACAACGTCGCCCTGCCCGTGGGTTTTGACACGCTGGTGAAACCACAGACCTCGCTGGAATATACCCCGCAAGACGTCGCAACCCAGCGCGGCGAATGGATTAATGCATGGCAACGCGCCGTCAGCCACTAACCTTCGGCTGGCTGGTTCCCGGCCTGGCCGCCGCTACGTTAATGGTGGCGGTGGCTATCGCCGCGTTTCTCGCACTCTGGCAAAACGCCCCCACGGCAGATCTGGCTGCGCTCCTGCAGGACAGCTATCTGTGGCACGTGGTGCGTTTCTCTTTCTGGCAGGCCTTTCTCTCGGCGCTGCTTTCCGTCGCACCGGCTATTTTTCTCGCCCGCGCGCTCTATCGGCGACGCTTCCCCGGTCGTCTTGCTCTACTGCGCCTGTGTGCCATGACGTTGATCCTCCCGGTGCTGGTCGGGGTGTTTGGGATCCTGAGCGTCTATGGCCGCCAGGGCTGGATTGCCTCCGCGTTTCGCGCGGCAGGCCTGGAGTGGACATTCTCGCCGTACGGGCTGTTGGGTATTCTGCTGGCGCACGTCTTTTTTAACCTGCCGATGGCATCACGTCTGTTGTTACAGGCGCTTGAACAGATCCCCGGCGAACAGCGCCAGCTGGCGGCCCAGTTGGGGATGCGCGGCTGGTCGTTCTTCCGTTATGTCGAGTGGCCATGGCTACGCCGCCAGATCCCCCCGGTCACCGCGCTCATTTTTATGCTCTGCTTTGCGAGTTTCGCCACCGTGCTGTCACTCGGCGGCGGCCCGCAGGCAACCACCATTGAGCTGGCTATCTATCAGGCGCTGAGTTACGACTTCGACCCAGGGCGCGCGGCGCTGCTGGCGTTGATTCAGATGATTTGCTGCCTTGGGCTGGTGTTGCTTAGCCAGCGCCTGAGCAAAACCCTTTCCGTTGGTAGCCATCAGATTCAGGGCTGGCGCGACCCGGAAGACAGTCCATTCAGCCGTATCGCCGACTACACGCTTATTGCCCTGGCGCTCCTGCTGCTGTTACCGCCGCTGCTGGCGGTGATTCTCGATGGCCTTAACCTCAGCCTGTTGCATGTTCTTACCCAGCCCGTGCTCTGGCAGGCCATCTGGACCTCGGTGCGCATTGCGCTGGCGGCGGGATTGCTGTGTGTGACCTTGACCATGATGCTGCTCTGGAGCAGCCGCGAGCTACGCGCCCGCCAGCTTCAGCTGGCCGGGCAGGCGCTGGAGATGAGCGGCATGCTGATTCTGGCGATGCCGGGCATTGTGCTGGCGACCGGCTTTTTCCTGCTGCTCAATAACAGCATCGGCCTGCCCTCGTCCGCCGATGGTATTGTGATTTTCACCAATGCCCTGATGGCCATTCCCTATGCCCTGAAAGTGCTGGAAAACCCGATGCGGGATGTGACGGCGCGCTACAGCCTGCTCTGCCAGTCGCTGGGCATTGAGGGTTTTCGTCGCCTGAGAGTCATTGAACTGCGGGCGCTGAAAACGCCGCTGGCGCAGGCGCTGGCCTTTGCCTGCGTACTGTCGATTGGCGATTTTGGCGTCGTGGCGTTGTTTGGCAATGACGATTTCCGTACGCTGCCGTTCTATCTTTATCAGCAGATTGGCTCCTATCGCACGCAGGATGGTGCGGTTACCGCGCTGATTTTGCTGCTCCTGTGCTTTTTATTGTTTACCTTTATCGAAAAACTTCCGGGCCGCCATGCTAAGACTGATTGATGTAACCTGGCTATATCAGCATTTACCCATGCGTTTTACGCTGTCGATTAAACAGGGTGAGCAGGTCGCCGTACTGGGGCCAAGCGGGGCCGGGAAAAGTACGCTGCTGAATTTGATTGCCGGTTTTCTCTCACCGGCCAGCGGCGTCATCATGATTGAAAATAACGATCACAGCCACACGCCGCCTTCGCGACGCCCGGTGTCGATGCTGTTTCAGGAGAACAATCTCTTTACCCATCTCACGGTGCGGCAAAATATTGGTCTGGGGCTGGACCCCGGGCTAAAGCTGTCACCTGAGCAAAATACGAAGCTTACGACTATTGCCAGCACCATGGGGCTGGAGACGTTACTCAATCGCCTGCCGGATCAGCTTTCCGGCGGCCAGCGGCAACGCGTGGCGCTAGCCCGCTGTCTGGTACGCGAACAGCCTGTGCTCCTGCTGGATGAGCCCTTCTCCGCCCTCGACCCGGCCCTGCGCCAGGAGATGCTCGCGCTGGTAAAAGAGGTCTGCCACCGCCAGCAGTTAACGCTGCTGATGGTTTCGCACAATGTGGAAGACGCCGCCCGCATCGCGTCGCGCGCGCTGGTGATTGCCGATGGACGTATTGCCTGGGATGGGAAGACCGACGAATTGCTCAGCGGCAACGCCCCGGTCTCTTCGTTACTGGGGATCAGGTAACCACTTTTTGCAATATAGACAGGTAGACAGGCATCAGCGGGTGGCGAACCAGAATCGTCACCGCAAACACCGCGCCCACGCTCAGCAGTGGCGCTAACCAGAACAGTCGGCGACGCGGCAAATATGCCGTTAAACGATCCAGCCCCGCGTTACCGCTGCGCCACAGACGCCAGCACATCCAGAACGCCAGCCAGAGCAGTACCGCCGCCAGCAGCAGCAACCATTTGAAATTACCGCTTTGCTCCCCTGCCGGGATATCAATCGCCGCGCCCGCCAGGATACCCGGCAGGAAATAGAACGGCGGCCACAGCAGGCAACCAATGATATTGGGCGGTAAGAACTTCGTCACAGGTAAATCGAGCATCCCCGCAACCATCGGCACAATCGGGCGCGTCGGGCCGACAAAGCGCCCCACCAGAATCGTGAACATGCTGTGCTGATGCAGCGCATGCTCGGTTTTATCCAGCAGCGCTTTGTTCTTGCGAATGAATGACCAACGGTGCAGTGGCTTTTTAAAACGCCAGCCAAGCCAGAATGAGATCCAGTCCCCCAGCAGGCACCCGACAATCCCTGCCATCCAGGCGTGCCAGAAATTCACTTCACCGCTGCCAATCAGCGCCCCAAGCGCCGCCATCATCACCGTGCCAGGCAGAATCAACCCCACCAGTGCCAGCGACTCCAGGAAAGCCACGAGCGCAATCGCAATCAGCGTGTAGGTCGTGGATTGGGTAATAAAGTGTTCCAGCAATGCTTGCATACGTTTTCCGGTCAAAAAATTGAAGCTGGAATTCTCCAGGCGCTTACCCTGAGGGTCAAGCTTCAATTATCTGAATAATTTTCCGGTTATGACAGGTTGCGGGGCCACTTCTTGCCATTCTTTACGCTCTATTCACATCCTGCACGAAATTCACTGGGGCTGGCGCCGGTGCATTTTTTAAAGACCCGCGAGAAGTAAAGCTGGTCTTCAAAGCCAACATTTCGCCCGACGCTGGCGATCGGCATCCGCGTCGTACTCAGTAACAGTTTCGCCTGGCTGATTCGCTGATCCTCGCGCCAGCTCAGCACGCTCACCCCCAATTGCTGGCGGAACAGGTGCGAGAGGCGAGACGGTGACAAACAAACGTGCTGCGCAACGCTGGCGATATCAAAGTGGTTGTCCGCCAGGTGGTCGCTGATGTACTGGCAGGCATCGCGCACGCGGTTATCCAGCGGCGGATGCAGGGATTCATTGATGGCATCCATACGGCGCAACAACAGCTGCTCGAGCAGATTTATCGCCAGCAATTCCGCGTAACGCCCACCGCTCTGCCCGGCATCGATAATCTGCCCAAACAGCTCGCTAAACTGCGACTGCCAGGCCTCTTCCGGGCGAAAGAAACCGGTTTGCGCGAAGAGAGTCGGCCAACTCAGCCACTCGTGCCAGTACGCGCGCGGACGGAAGTAGACCCACTGGTGATACCACTCTTTGGCATCCGGGTGGCGGCCGTAGTGGTGGATTTCCCCCGGCGGAAACAAAATCATGTCGCCAGGGCGGCAAACATACTGTTTCCCGTGGTTATTGATGACACCTTCACCGCGGATGGTGAGATTGAGAATGTACCCTTTCATTCCCAGTGGACGATCAACGAAAAAATCGAGATAGCCCTCGGACTCGATGGGGGTCAACCCCGCCACCAGATGGGCGTTAAACGAGTAACCAGGCAACAGAGGATCATTTTGCGACTCAGCCATAAACTCGATACTCCGGTCATCATGAAGGAAACCAATTGTCCATATTGATACGCTTTTCATTAATCAGGCGTTTTGACCAGGCACAAGGAAAACACCGTCACTTTTAACCCCGCCAGATAAAAGCAATTACGCCAATTTTATGACACAAAGGGGATAAAAAGGGTCAACCAAAGTGTCTATAAAGACGGCTAAAATGTCCACATGGAATTTTTGCACACGGTCACACTTTGCAGTGCCATAGCATTTTAGTCCATAAGATTAGCGAATCCTGCCTGACGCTTTTTTCAGCCGATCACTATGTTTCTCCATAAGGTTATTCTTCATGGAGCAACACGATGGCAATCACAATTGGCCTCGATTTTGGCAGCGACTCCGTTCGCGCACTGGCAGTGGACTGTACCTCTGGCGCAGAAATCGCCACCAGCGTGGAGTGGTATCCCCGCTGGCAAGAGGGACGCTACTGCAACGCGGCACATAATCAATTTCGTCACCATCCCCGGGACTATATCGAATCGATGGAAATGGCGATTAGAAGCGTGCTGGCGGAACTGACGTCGGAACAGCGTGCCCAGGTCAAAGGCATTGGCGTGGACAGCACAGGTTCAACGCCCGCCCCTATCGACGCCGAAGGGCGCGTACTGGCGCTGCGTCCCGAGTTTGCGGACAACCCCAATGCGATGTTTGTGTTGTGGAAAGATCACACGGCGGTCGAGGAAGCGGAAGCAATCACCGCCCTGTGCCACGCGACGGGCAAAGTCGACTATTCACGCTACATCGGTGGGATTTATTCCAGCGAGTGGTTCTGGGCAAAAATCCTTCACGTCACCCGCGCCGATAACGACGTCGCCCAGGCCGCCGCATCGTGGATTGAGCTGTGCGATTGGGTGCCTGCTCTGCTTTCTGGCACCACCCGTCCGCAGGATATCCGCCGTGGCCGCTGTAGCGCCGGGCATAAATCGTTGTGGCACGAGAGCTGGGGTGGCTTACCGCCCGCCAGCTTCTTCGATGAACTGGATCCGATCCTCAATAAACACCTGCCGTGCCCGCTGTTTACTGACACCTTTACCGCAGACATTCCGGTCGGCACGCTGACCGCCGAATGGGCGCAACGCCTGGGATTACCGGAGACGGTGATCATTTCCGGCGGCGCGTTCGACTGCCATATGGGTGCCGTAGGCGCAGGCGCACAGCCGAATACGCTGGTCAAAGTGATTGGTACCTCCACCTGCGACATTCTGATTGCTGATAAGCCCAGCGTCGGCGACCGTGCGGTGAAAGGCATCTGTGGTCAGGTGGATGGCAGCGTGGTACCGGACTTTATTGGTCTGGAAGCCGGGCAATCCGCCTTTGGCGACATCTACGCCTGGTTTGGACGCATCCTCGGCTGGCCGCTGGAACAGCTGGCGCTGCAGCATCCGGAACTGAAAACGCAAATTAAAGCCAGCCAGAAACAGCTACTGCCAGCCCTGACAGAAGCCTGGGCGCAAAACCCCTCGCTGCAACATCTGCCGGTGGTGCTCGACTGGTTTAACGGCCGCCGCACGCCGAACGCCAACCAGCGCCTGAAAGGGGTGATCACCGACCTGAACCTGGCCACCGACGCGCCGGCGCTCTTTGGCGGGCTGATTGCCGCCACCGCTTTTGGTGCTCGCGCCATCATGGAGTGTTTTACCGAACAGGGCATTGCCATCGACAACGTCATGGCACTGGGCGGTATCGCCCGCAAGAACCCGGTCATTATGCAGGCCTGCTGCGATGTGCTTAACCGCCCGCTGCAAATTGTCGCATCGGATCAATGCTGTGCGCTCGGTGCGGCCATTTTTGCCGCCGTCGCCGCAGGGGTTCATACCGATATCCCCGGTGCCCAACAGCAGATGGCCAGCCAAATCGAAAATACGCTGCAGCCCGCTCCCGCGCAGGCTCAACGCTTTGAACAACTCTACCGCCGCTACCAGCAATGGGCGAAAAGCGCCGAGCTTCACTATCTTCCTGTAGCCGCGCCAGCAACGCAGGCAGCGCTCACTCACTAAGGACACAATAATGACGATTTTTGATAATTATGAAGTTTGGTTTGTGATTGGCAGCCAACACCTGTACGGACCCGAAGCCCTGCGTCAGGTGACGCAGCATGGCGAACAAGTGGTTAACGCGCTGAACGCCGAAGCCAAATTACCCTGCAAACTGGTCCTTAAGACGCTCGGCACCTCGCCGGATGAAATTACGAATATCTGCCGTGACGCCAACTACGACGACAAGTGCGCCGGGATGGTAGTGTGGCTGCACACCTTCTCACCGGCCAAAATGTGGATTAACGGCCTGACTATCCTCAACAAACCGCTGTTGCAATTCCATACTCAGTTCAATGCCGCCCTGCCGTGGGACAGCATCGACATGGACTTTATGAACCTGAACCAGACCGCACACGGCGGCCGTGAATTCGGCTTTATCGGCGCCCGTATGCGCCAGCAGCATAGCGTTGTTACTGGCCACTGGCAGGACAAAAAAGCGCACCAGCGTATTGGTGCCTGGATGCGTCAGGCGGTGTCGAAACAGGATACCCGTCATCTGAAAGTGTGCCGTTTCGGCGACAACATGCGTGAAGTGGCAGTGACCGACGGCGATAAAGTGGCCGCACAGATTAAATTCGGTTTCTCCGTCAATACTTGGGGCGTGGGCGACCTGGTGCAGGTAGTGAACAGCATCAGCGAAGGCGACGTTAACGCGCTGGTCGATGAGTATGAAAGCAGCTACCGTCTGAACGCCGCCGCACAGGTGAACGGTGACAAGCGCCAGAACGTTATCGATGCCGCACGCATTGAGCTGGGCATGAAACGCTTCCTCGAACAAGGCGGTTTCCATGCTTTCACCACCACGTTTGAAGATTTACACGGCCTGAAACAGCTGCCAGGGCTGGCCGTACAGCGCCTGATGCAACAGGGCTATGGTTTCGCTGGCGAAGGCGACTGGAAAACTGCCGCTCTGCTTCGCATCATGAAGGTGATGTCGACCGGTCTGCAGGGCGGCACCTCCTTTATGGAGGACTACACCTATCACTTCGAAGAGAACAACGATCTGGCGCTCGGCTCACACATGCTGGAAGTGTGCCCGACCATCGCGCTGGATGAAAAACCGATCCTCGATGTGCAGTTCCTCGGCATTGGCGGTAAAGCCGATCCGGCACGTCTGATTTTCTCCACCAAAACTGGCCCGGCCATTAACGCCAGCCTGATCGATCTGGGGGATCGCTTCCGCCTGCTGGTGAACTGTGTTGACGCCGTTAAGACGCCGCACGACCTGCCGAAACTGCCGGTTGCTAATGCCCTTTGGAAAGCGCAGCCGGATTTACAGACCGCCTCCGAAGCCTGGATTCTGGCGGGCGGCGCGCACCATACCGTGTTCAGCCACGCCCTGAACCTCAATGACATGCGTCAGTTCTCTGAGCTGCACGGCATCGAAATTGCGGTTATCGATAACGATACCCGCCTGCCTGCCTTTAAAGACGCTTTGCGCTGGAACGAAGTGTATTACGGCTCCAAACGTTAACAGGGGAACATTTGGCCTGCTCCGGCAGGCCTCTTTTTCCTGGAGGAAAGCAGCATGTTAGAAGCATTGAAACAGCAGGTACTGGAAGCCAATCTGGCCCTGCCAAAACACAATCTGGTGACCCTGACCTGGGGTAACGTCAGCGCGGTCTCCCGTGAGCACGGCGTATTCGTTATCAAACCTTCCGGCGTCGATTACAGCGTGATGACCGCCGAGGACATGGTGGTGGTCAGTATCGAAACCGGCGAAGTGGTGGAAGGCAAGAAAAAACCCTCTTCCGATACCCCAACGCATCGCCTGCTCTATCAGGCGTTCCCGAGCATTGGCGGCATTGTACATACCCATTCGCGCCACGCCACCATCTGGGCGCAGTCCGGCCAGGCGATTCCGGCAACCGGGACAACCCACGCCGACTATTTCTACGGCACGATCCCCTGCACGCGCAAAATGACCGATGCCGAAATCAACGGCGAGTATGAGTGGGAAACTGGCAACGTGATCGTTGAAACGTTCAGTACGCAGGGTATCGATCCGGCGCAGATGCCCGGCATACTGGTGCATTCCCACGGGCCATTCGCCTGGGGGAAAAACGCCGACGACGCGGTGCACAACGCCATCGTGCTGGAGGAAGTGGCCTATATGGGCATTTTCTGCCGCCAGCTCGCACCAGAACTCCCGGATATGCAACAGACGCTGTTGGATAAGCACTACCTGCGTAAACACGGCGCCAAAGCCTATTACGGACAGTGAGTTCAACTCTCTCCCGGATGCGGCGTAAGCGCCTTATCCGGGCTACCGATCCCCTTCTGTCAAATTCCGAATACATCGACATAAATCCGCATAATGTTGTTTTTTCGACGTGAACGGATAATGCTAACCCCCAGGCTGAAACAAGGGAGAAACGTCGGTGCTAATAAAGAGAGCGGGAAAATGGTTACTGCTGGGGATCGCCACGGCGGCGTTCGTGATCGTCTATAACGCCATCGCTATTTACCGCTTTAGCCAACAGGATCAGACCCGCAAAGCCGACTGCGCGATTGTTGCGGGGGCTGGTATCAATGGAAAATCCCCCAGCCCGGTCTTTACCGCCAGACTGGACCACGTGATTGGGCTCTATCGGGACGGCAAAGTGAATACGCTGATCCTGACCGGTGGCCTCAGCCAGGGCGCAAGCGAATCCGATGCCGCCATCGCCCGGGACTATCTCGTTCACCTTGGCGTCCCTGAGGCGGTTATTTTTATCGACGAGCAGTCTACCGTCACACGCGAAAATATCCGTAACGCCAAAACGATCATGGAACGCCAGAAGATGCACACGGCACTGCTGGTCAGTGACCCTCTGCATATGTTGCGCATGCGGCTTATCGCTCAGGATAACGACATCGTGAGCTGGTCCTCGCCCACCAGCACAAGCCGGTATCGTTCATGGTCAACACAGTTGCCTTTTCTGCTGAGCGAAGCTTTCTATTACACCGGTTATCGCATACTGAGATATCTACCAGGCACGCCGATACAAAAAGTCGACCTGTAGCCAGGCTACGCGCAGCACCAGTCGCAAACCACATACCTGTACAAAAAATCAGTATTTCTGCGCAATCCAGGCTATAATCTCGCCGATAATGACGTGATGAGAGAACGGTGTGACGCAAGCGCGAGAAGGCTTTTTACTGACCCGCCACTGGCGGGACACGCCACAGGGAACCGAGGTGGAATTCTGGCTGGCGACGGATAACGGGCCGCTGCAGGTCTTTTTGCCGCCACAAGAATCGGTCGCATTTATTCCAGCCACACAGGTCAGCCAGGCACAGCGTTTGCTTGTCGGAGAAAGCCAGTATCGTCTCACGCCGCTGCAACTTAAGGACTTCCATCGCCAGCCGGTTCAGGGGCTGTATTGCCGCGCGCACCGTCAACTGATGCGCTATGAAAAGCTGCTGCGCGACGGCGGCGTCACGGTATATGAAGCCGACGTCCGCCCACCGGAACGCTTTCTGATGGAGCGCTTTATTACCGCACCGGTGTGGGTGGATGGCGACCCGCGCGGCGAGCAGTTGATCAATGCGCGCCTGAAACCCAATCCGCACTATCGTCCGTCCCTCAAATGGGTCTCGCTGGATATCGAAACCACCCGTAACGGCGAGCTTTACTGCATCGGTCTGGAGGGATGTGGCCAGCGCACGGTCTATATGCTAGGCCCGGAAAACGGTGATGCCAGCGGGCTGGATTTTCATCTCGAGTATGTCGCCAGCCGCCCGCAACTGCTGGAAAAACTTAACGCCTGGTTTGCACAGCACGATCCCGATGTGCTCATCGGCTGGAACGTCGTGCAGTTTGACCTGCGCGTCCTGCAAAAGAGCGCCGAGCGCTACCGTATCCCGCTGTTACTCGGGCGCGGTAACCAGCCGCTTGAATGGCGCGAGCACGGCTTCAAAAACGGCGTCTTCTTCGCCCAGGCGACCGGTCGGGTGATTATTGACGGGATTGAAGCGCTCAAATCCGCCTTCTGGAACTTCTCCTCGTTTTCGCTGGAAACGGTCTCCCAGGAACTCCTGGGCGAAGGTAAAGCGATCGATAACCCGTGGGATCGGATGGACGAAATCGATCGTCGCTTTGCCGAGAACAAACCCGCGCTTGCCACCTACAACCTGAAAGATTGCGAGCTGGTGACGCGCATCTTCCACAAAACGGAGATCATGCCGTTCTTGCTGGAGCGTGCCACGGTAAACGGCCTGGCGATCGACAGACATGGCGGATCGGTAGCCGCGTTTGGCCACCTCTATTTTCCACGCATGCACCGGGCGGGCTATGTCGCGCCAAATCTCGGCGACGTTCCACCACAGGCAAGCCCCGGCGGCTACGTGATGGATTCGCGTCCGGGCCTGTACGATTCCGTGCTGGTGCTGGATTACAAAAGCCTTTACCCCTCGATCATCCGCACCTTCTTAATCGATCCGGTGGGTCTGGTAGAAGGGATGGCACAGCCTGACGCCGAACACAGTACCGAAGGTTTTCTCGGTGCCTGGTTCTCCCGGCAAACCCATTGCCTGCCGGAAATCGTCGGCCAGATCTGGCACGGGCGCGATGAAGCCAAGCGAGTGGGCAACAAGCCGCTGTCGCAGGCACTTAAGATCATCATGAATGCCTTTTATGGCGTGCTGGGCACCAGCGCCTGCCGCTTTTTCGATCCGCGACTGGCCTCATCGATCACCATGCGCGGCCATGAGATCATGCGGCAGACCAAAGCACTGATCGAAGCACAGGGCTACGACGTCATTTACGGCGATACGGACTCCACCTTTGTCTGGCTCAAAAAAGCCCATAACGAGGCCGATGCCGCGCGTATTGGTCGCGAACTGGTTGCACACGTCAATAGCTGGTGGACGACGCATCTCCAGTCGCAAAACCTGACCAGCGCCATGGAACTGGAGTTCGAAACCCATTTTTGCCGCTTTCTGATGCCGACCATTCGCGGCACGGACCAGGGGAGTAAGAAGCGCTACGCCGGATTGATTCAGGACGGCGAAGAACAGCGGATGGTGTTTAAAGGGCTGGAGACGGTGCGAACCGACTGGACGCCGCTGGCGCAGCAATTCCAGAAGGCGCTCTATTTGCGTATTTTTCGCAACGAACCCTACCAGGACTATGTGCGGGAGACCATCGATAAGCTGATGGCAGGTGAGCTGGATGACCAGTTGGTCTATCGCAAGCGTCTGCGCCGCCCGCTGGCGGACTACGAGCGTAACGTGCCCCCCCACGTTCGCGCGGCGCGACTCGCAGATGAACAAAATCTAAAACGCGGACGCCCGGCGCAGTATCAAAATCGGGGAACCATCAAGTATGTCTGGACGACACAAGGACCGGAGCCAGTGGATTATCAGCAAGCGCCACTGGACTACGATCACTACCTGACCAAACAACTTCAGCCGGTCGCCGATGGAATACTGCCCTTCACTGACGATGATTTTGCTACACTACTGACAGGGCAACTGGGATTGTTTTGATTTCGCATCCGTCTGGTGCGGTAACATCGCGCCACCGTTTGTACTTCTGGATTGCAGGTTGCTTCGCGGCCATTGTTGAGAACGTTTTCAGGCACATTGTGAACAATGTGACCAGGATGCCAACAACGAGGCGACTTGCAAAACAACGGGCATAACGAGAGTGACGAAAGCATTGCCATCCAGTACCATAGCGCCCTTTCTATTCCTGGCCCCAAACTTAGACGTCCGCCTGATTCTCAGGCGGTGACGAACTATTGCCTGCAATTTGAGATATAGAGTTCAATTTATGCCCTTTACACTTGGTCAACGCTGGATAAGCGACACGGAAAGCGAACTCGGACTGGGTACAGTCGTAGCGATGGATGCGCGAACCGTTACTCTGCTTTTTCCCGCGACGGGAGAAAATCGTCTGTATGCACGCAGCGATTCCCCCGTTACACGCGTAATGTTTAATCCTGGCGATACGGTAACCAGCCACGAAGGCTGGCAGCTGACTGTTGAAGACGTAAAAGAAGAAAACGGCCTGCTCGCCTATATCGGTACACGCCTGGATACGCAGGAAACCAACGTTATGCTGCGCGAGGTCTTTCTCGACAGCAAACTGATTTTCAGCAAGCCGCAGGACCGCCTGTTCGCCGGGCAAATTGACCGTATGGACCGCTTTGCGCTGCGTTTTCGCGCGCGTAAATATCAAAGTGAACAGTATCGTATGCCGTGGAGCGGGCTGCGCGGTCAGCGTACCAGCCTGATCCCTCACCAGTTGCATATCGCCCATGATGTTGGTCGCCGCCATGCGCCACGCGTACTGCTGGCGGACGAAGTCGGCTTAGGTAAAACCATCGAAGCCGGGATGATACTGCACCAGCAGCTGCTCTCAGGCGCTGCGGAACGTGTGCTGATCATTCTGCCGGAAACCCTGCAACACCAGTGGCTGGTCGAAATGCTGCGTCGCTTCAACCTGCGCTTTGCGCTGTTTGACGACGAGCGCTATGCCGAAGCACAGCACGATGCCGACAACCCTTTCGAAACAGAACAGCTGGTGATTTGCTCGCTGGACTTTGTGCGCCGCAGCAAGCAACGCCTGGAGCACCTGTGCGATGCGGAATGGGATTTGATGGTGGTGGATGAAGCTCATCACCTGGTGTGGAGCGAAGAGGCCCCCAGCCGCGAATATCAGGCCATTGAACAGCTGGCTGAGCGTGTGCCGGGCATCCTGCTGCTGACCGCAACCCCGGAACAGCTGGGCCTTGAGAGCCACTTTGCGCGTCTGCGCCTGCTGGATCCAAACCGTTTCCACGATTTCACCCAGTTCGTTGACGAGCAGCAAAATTACCGTCCGGTCGCCGATGCGGTCGCTCTGCTGCTGGCAGGCAAACGCCTGAATGATAATGAGCTTAATACCCTGAGCGACCTGATTGGCGAACAGGACATCGAGCCGCTGCTGCAGGCTGCCAACAGCGACCGCGATGGCGCTGAGGCCGCGCGTCAGGAGCTGATTTCGATGTTAATGGACCGCCACGGCACCAGCCGCGTGCTGTTCCGTAACACCCGTAACGGCGTGAAAGGCTTCCCTAAACGCGAGCTGCACACCATCAAGCTGCCGCTGCCGACGCAGTATCAAACGGCGATTAAAGTCTCCGGTATCATGGGTGCGCGCAAAAGCGCCGAAGATCGCGCCCGCGATATGCTCTACCCGGAACAGATTTATCAGGAATTCGAAGGCGACACCGGTACCTGGTGGAACTTCGACCCGCGCGTCGAGTGGCTGATGGGCTATCTGACCAGCCATCGTTCACAGAAAGTTCTCGTGATCTGTGCCAAAGCCGCCACCGCGCTGCAGCTGGAGCAGGTATTACGCGAGCGTGAAGGTATTCGCGCAGCCGTCTTCCATGAAGGTATGTCGATTATCGAACGTGACCGTGCGGCGGCCTGGTTCGGTGAAGAAGACAGCGGCGCACAGGTGCTGTTGTGCTCTGAAATCGGCTCCGAAGGGCGTAACTTCCAGTTCGCCAGCAATCTGGTAATGTTCGATCTGCCGTTCAACCCGGACCTGCTGGAGCAGCGTATCGGCCGTCTGGACCGTATCGGCCAGGCGCACGACATTCAGATCCACGTGCCTTATCTGGAAAAAACCGCACAATCCGTGCTGGTGCGCTGGTACCACGAAGGTCTGGACGCGTTCGAGCACACCTGCCCGACCGGTCGCGCAATTTATGACAAAGTTCACACCAGCCTGATCGGTTATCTGGCGTCCCCGGAACAGACCGAAGGCTTTGATGACCTGATCAAGACCTGCCGCGAACAGCATGACGCGCTGAAAGTACAGCTTGAACAAGGTCGCGACCGCCTGCTGGAAATCCACTCTAACGGCGGTGAAAAAGCGCAGGCGCTGGCAGAGAGCATTGAAGAGCAAGACGATGACACCGGTCTGATCAACTTCGCTATGAACTTGTTTGATATCGTCGGTATTAACCAGGACGATCGCGGCGAGAACATGATTGTGCTGACCCCATCCGACCATATGCTGGTACCGGACTTCCCGGGCCTGCCGGAAGATGGCTGTACCATCACTTTTGAACGCGAAGTGGCACTGTCCCGCGAAGACGCCCAGTTTATTACCTGGGAGCACCCACTGATCCGCAACGGGCTGGATCTGATCCTCTCTGACGATACCAGCAGCAGCACTATTTCATTGTTGAAGAACAAGGCCCTGCCTGTCGGTACGCTGCTGCTGGAACTGATTTACGTCGTTGAGGCACAGGCACCGAAACAGCTGCAATTAACGCGTTTCCTGCCACCGACGCCAATCCGTCTGCTGGTCGATAAAAACGGAACCAACCTCGCAGGCCAGGTCGAGTTTGAAAGTTTCAACCGTCAGCTCAGCGCGGTGAATCGTCATACCGGTAGCAAACTGGTGAATGCGGTACAGCAGGATGTCCACACTATTCTGCAGAAAGGTGAAGTCCAGGTGGAGAAAGCTGCCCAGGCGCTGATTGACGCCGCGAAAACCGAAGCGGACGAAAAACTGTCCGCAGAGCTGTCGCGCCTCGAAGCCCTCAAAGCCGTCAACCCGAACATTCGTGACGACGAACTGAGCGCCATCGAGAGCAATCGCCAGCAGGTGCTGGAAAGCCTTTCTCAGGCAGGCTGGCGTCTTGACGCGCTGCGTCTTATCGTCGTGACGCATCAGTAACGGAGCAGGCTATGGTAATGGAGTCCTACAATCCGCCTCAGGATCCCTGGCTGACCATCCTCTATCAGGATGAGCAGATTATGGTGGTCAACAAGCCGAGCGGTCTGTTGTCCGTGCCGGGACGTCTTGAAGAGCACAAGGACAGTGTGATGACGCGTATTCAGCGCGATTTTCCGCTGGCGGAATCCGTGCATCGTCTGGACATGGCGACCAGCGGCGTGATTGTGGTGGCTCTGACCAAAGCGGCGGAGCGCGAACTCAAGCGCCAGTTCCGCGAACGCGAACCGAAAAAGCAATATGTGGCGCGCGTTTGGGGGCATCTGGAGAAAGAAGAGGGACTGGTGGATCTGCCGCTGATTTGCGACTGGCCGAATCGCCCGAAGCAAAAAGTCTGCTATGAAACCGGTAAACCCGCGCAGACCGAGTATGAGGTGCTGGAGTTCGCTGCCGACAACACCACGCGCGTGCGGCTCAAGCCGATTACCGGGCGCTCGCACCAGCTGCGTGTGCATATGCTGGCGCTGGGGCACCCGATTCTGGGCGACAGGTTCTACGCCCACGACGAGGCGTTAGCGATGGCACCACGTTTGCAACTGCATGCGGAGACATTGACGATAACCCACCCGGCGTATGGCAACAGCATGACATTCAAAGCGCCGGTGGATTTCTGAGTTAACGCTGCTCTCATCCAGGATGCGGCTTCGCCTTATCCGGGCTACCCAGCCATTAGCCCGGGCGAGGCGTTTTACGCCGACTCCCGGGGTTATTGCGGAGCCTAACGCCAAGCCAGCGATGGCGGGCAGATTATTCACGGCCCGCGCACAGCAACCAGAGCGAACTCAAAGTACGTGAGGATTGCGAGCAACAGCCCGGGGATAATCTGGCTAGTACGCTAGACCGCAACTTACTTAAATCCTTTCTGCTCTTTGATGAGCTCGTAAGCCTTCTGAATTTCCTGCGCTTTCTGCTTCGCCATTTCCATCATCTCTGGCGGTAGCCCTTTCGCCACCAGTTTATCCGGATGGTGCTCGCCCATCAGCTTACGATAGGCGCGCTTAATGGTGGTGGCATCGTCCGTCGGCTTCACGCCCAGCACGTTACAGGCATCTTCGAGGGTCGGGCCACGCTGCGCCTGCTGCTGCCAGCTACCGCCCGCTTGCTGCTGATAGCCGCCGCCAAACTGCGCCCCACCCTGCATCATGCGCAAGAACTGATCGAACTGCCCGCGGGAGATCCCCAACTCTTCGGCAATAACGTACAGCACTTCACGTTCGTTAGGGTGCAACGAGCCATCAGCAAATGCCGCCTGAATCTGTATTTCCAGGAACATTCTGATTAAATCGAAGCGTCCGAAGCAAACACTGCGAAACTGACGCATTTTGTCACGTAATGGGTAGTTATCCGCTTTCCCTACGCGAAAGGCCTGTTGCGCCGCCGCACGGGAGTCACCGTGCAGGTTCATCCGGTCCATAAACAGACTGGCAACCTGAATATCGGCCTGCGTCACGCGTCCTTTGGATTTTGTTAAATGGCCCATCACCTCAAAGGTGGTGGCAAAAAAGAGCGTCTGACGTTCACGTTGATTGGCAAACCACGCCATTTTTCGGCTGCGCGCCTTATCAAACATGTGGCCGATTAACAGTCCCAGAACCGCGCCCCAAAAGCCTCCGCCCATGATCAGAGCGAAAACCACACCAACCACTTTCCCCCAATACTGCATATACTCCCCAAATCGTCATGCCGTCGGCTAAAATTTGCTTTATCATACCCGTCATTCTATGCCGTGCACAGGCACAGTCTTCTCTGACCTGGCTCGAAAACGGGCAGGATTAACTAGCGCTGCGAAGATGAGTACGTTAGTCTCTGACCGTTTGCCAGCGTAAAGCCACAGATGACGGAACAACAAATACAACGTATGAAAAAACGTATTCCCACCCTCCTGGCCACAATGATCGGCACAGCCCTCTACAGTCAACAAGGGATGTCAGCCAGTCTCGCCTCGCAATGTATGCTTGGCGTTCCCAGCTACAACCGTCCATTGGTGACAGGCGATACCAACAATCTGCCTGTGACCATCAACGCCGATCACGCCAAAGGTAACTACCCTGACAATGCCAACTTTAGTGGCAATGTGGATATTAATCAGGGTAATAGCCGCCTGCAGGCCGATGAAGTTCAACTTCATCAGAAACAGGTGGAAGGCCAGACTGACCCGGTGCGTACAGTGGATGCACTGGGTAATGTGCACTACGACGACAATCAGGTCATCCTGAAAGGTCCGAAAGCCTGGGCAAATTTGAATACTAAAGACACCAACGTCTGGGAAGGTGACTACCAGATGGTGGGGCGTCAGGGGCGCGGTAACGCCGACCTGATGAAACAGCGCGGCGAAAACCGTTACACCATTCTTGAGAACGGTTCTTTCACCTCTTGCTTGCCGGGCTCGGATACCTGGAGCGTCGTGGGTAGCGAAGTCATTCATGACCGTGAAGAGCAGGTTGCTGAAATCTGGAACGCGCGCTTCAAGCTCGGCCCGGTACCGATTTTCTACAGTCCTTACCTGCAGTTGCCGGTAGGTGACAAGCGCCGTTCAGGTTTCCTGATCCCGAATGCGAAGTACGGCACGAACAATGGCTTTGAGTTTTATCTGCCGTACTACTGGAACATTGCCCCCAACTTCGATGCCACGATCACCCCGCATTACATTGAAAAACGCGGCAATATTCAGTGGCAGAACGAATTCCGCTACCTGACACAGGCGGGTGCGGGCCTGGTTGAGTTCGACTATTTACCGTCGGATAACGTCTATCAGGATGACTATCCTGCCGAATCGAATCGTCATCGCTGGTTGTTCTACTGGAACCACTCCGGCGTGATGGATCAGGTATGGCGTTTCAACGTCGATTACACCAAAGTCAGCGATCCGTACTATTTTAACGATTTTTCGTCGAAATACGGTTCCAGTACTGATGGTTACGCCACGCAGAAATTCAGCCTCGGTTATGGGCTGGAGAATTTCAACGCCACCGTATCAACCAAACAGTTCCAGGTATTTAACCGTGAGAACAGTAATTCCTATGCTGCTGAACCCCAGTTGGATGTGAATTACTACAAAAACGATTTAGGTCCGTTTGACGCGCATATCTATGGTCAGGCGGTGCATTTTGTTAATACCAACTCCAATAACCCGGAAGCTACGCGTGTTCACCTTGAACCGACGCTGAACCTGCCGTTGTCGAATAACTGGAGTAGCCTCGATACCGAAGCTAAATTGCTGGCAACGCACTATCAGCAAACCAATCTTGATGCGTACAACGAATCTAACGGCACCGATTACAAAGAGTCCGTCAACCGTGTGATGCCGCAGTTTAAGGTCGACGGGAAGCTGATTTTCGAGCGTGATATGAATCTGGCGGAAGGATACACCCAGACGCTGGAACCGCGCGCCCAGTACCTGTATGTGCCGTATCGCAACCAGAGCGGCATCAATAACTACGACTCCACGCTGCTGCAATCCGACTATAGCGGCCTGTTCCGTGACCGTACCTATAGTGGTCTGGATCGCATCGCATCGGCGAACCAGGTCACCACCGGCGTCACATCCCGAATTTATGATGATGCTGCCGTTGAACGTTTTAACGTTTCTGTTGGTCAAATCTACTATTTCACGGAGTCACGCACTGGCGATGACAACATCAACTGGGAGAAAGACAACAAAACGGGTTCACTGGTGTGGGCGGGCGATACGTACTGGCGCATTTCAGATCGCTGGGGCTTACGTGGCGGCGTGCAGTATGACACGCGTCTGAACAACATCGCTAACAGCAGCACGTCGATTGAATATCGCCGCGATGAAGACCGTATGGTACAGCTCAGTTATCGCTATGCCAGCCCGGAATATATCCAGGCTACGCTGCCAGGCTACGCGACCGTAGAACAATATAAAGACGGGATTTCGCAAGTTGGTGCAGCAGCAAGTTGGCCGATCGTCGACCGCTGGTCCGTCGTCGGGGCTTACTACTACGATACCAATACAAGAAAGCCTGCCGACCAGATGTTAGGTCTGCAGTATAACTCCTGCTGTTATGCCATTCGCGTTGGGTATGAACGCAAAATCAACGGCTGGGAAAACAACCAAAGCAAGTATGACAACGTCATCGGTTTCAAAATTGAGTTGCGCGGTTTGAGCTCGAATTACGGCCTGGGCACGCATCAAATGCTGCGCTCAAATATTCTGCCGTACCGTAGCTCGTTATGATGTGGTTGATTTGCAAAGTTATCGGTTAATTGAAATGGAAAAAGTATGAAGAACTGGAAAACGCTGCTTCTCGGTATCGCTATGGTTGCGAATACCAGTTTCGCTGCACCGCAAGTTGTCGATAAAGTCGCTGCCGTCGTGAACAACGGCGTGGTGCTCGAAAGCGACGTTGATGGTTTGATGCAATCCGTGAAGCTGAACGCGGGTCAGGCAGGTCAGCAGTTGCCTGATGATGCGACGCTACGTCATCAGATTCTCGAACGTCTGATCATGGATCAAATCATTCTGCAGATGGCGACGAAAATGAACGTCAAGGTGACCGACGATCAGCTCGATCAGGCCATCGCGAATATCGCTAAACAAAACAACCTCTCCATGGATCAGATGCGCAGCCGTCTGGCTTACGACGGTGTGAACTACAACACCTACCGTAGCCAGATCCGCAAAGAGATGACCATTGCCGAAGTACGCAACAACGAAGTGCGTCGTCGCATCACCGTGCTGCCGCAGGAAGTTGACGCGCTGGCTAAGCAAGTGGGCAACCAAAACGACGCCAGCACCGAATTGAACCTGAGCCACATCCTGATTCCGCTGCCGGAAAACCCAACCTCTGACCAGGTGAATGAAGCTGAAAGCCAGGCGCGTTCTATTGTTGACGAAGCGCGTAATGGCGGTGATTTTGGCAAACTGGCAATCACCTATTCTGCCGACCAGCAGGCGCTGAAAGGCGGCCAGATGGGCTGGGGTCGTATTCAGGAGCTACCGTCTATCTTCGCTCAGGCGCTGAGCACGGCGAAAAAAGGCGACGTCATTGGTCCAATCCGTTCAGGCGTTGGCTTCCATATCCTGCGAGTGAACGATCTGCGTGGCCAGAGCCAGAGCATTTCCGTGACCGAAGTCCACGCTCGCCACATTCTATTAAAACCATCACCGATCATGAGTGATGACCAGGCACGTGTGAAACTGGAACAGATTGCGGCAGATATTAAGAGCGGTAAAACGACCTTTGCTGCGGCGGCAAAAGAGTTCTCCCAGGATCCAGGATCTGCTAACCAGGGTGGCGACATGGGTTGGGCGGCTGCTGACATCTACGATCCGGCATTCCGTGATGCATTGATGAAGCTGAACCGTGGCCAGATGAGCGCCCCGGTACACTCTTCCTTCGGCTGGCACCTGATTGAACTACTGGACACCCGTAACGTCGATAAAACCGACGCTGCGCAAAAAGATCGTGCTTACCGCATGCTGATGAACCGCAAATTCTCCGAAGAAGCGGCAACCTGGATGCAGGAACAGCGCGCCAGTGCTTACGTTAAAATCCTGAGCAACTAATGAACGTACATCGTGTCGTTATCACTCCCGGCGAACCCGCCGGGATTGGTCCTGATTTGGTCGTACAACTCGCCCAGCGTGACTGGCCCGTTGAGTTAGTGGTGTGTGCCGATCCGGCGCTGCTGACCGCGCGTGCGGCGCAGTTGGGTTTGCCCCTCACTTTGCGTGAGTACAACGCAGAACCCCCCGCCCTTGCACAACAGGCCGGAAGCCTTACCGTATTGCCAATCGCACTTAAGACGTCGGTGGTACCGGGTGAGCTGAACGTCCAGAATGGGCCTTACGTGGTCGACACGCTGGCCCGCGCCTGCGATGGTTGTCTGAGCGGCGAGTTTGCTGCGCTGATCACCGGCCCCGTGCACAAAGGGGTAATCAACGACGCGGGTACGCCCTTCACCGGGCATACGGAATTCTTCGAAGAGCGCTCGCGCGTCAGCAAAGTAGTGATGATGCTGGCAACAGAAGAGTTACGCGTCGCGCTGGCGACGACCCATCTGCCGATCAAAGCGGTCGCAGAGGCCATAACGCCAGACTTGCTGCGTGACGTCATCACCATTTTGCATACCGATTTGCAGCAGAAATTTGGCATCCGCCAGCCGCATGTTCTGGTATGTGGCCTGAACCCGCACGCCGGGGAAGGCGGGCATATGGGCACCGAAGAGATCGACACGATCATTCCGGTTCTTGATGAAATGCGTGCCAAAGGCATGAACCTTAGCGGTCCACTGCCTGCCGATACGCTTTTCCAGCCCAAATACCTTGATAATGCCGACGCCGTACTGGCGATGTACCACGATCAGGGCCTGCCCGTGCTAAAATACCAGGGCTTTGGCCGTGGCGTGAACATTACGCTCGGTTTACCTTTTATTCGTACATCTGTGGATCATGGCACCGCGCTGGAACTGGCGGGTCAGGGAAAAGCCGATGTCGGCAGTTTTATTACGGCGCTTAATCTCGCCATCACCATGATTGTTAATACTCAATGACTAATCGAGTCCATCAGGGCCACTTAGCCCGTAAACGCTTCGGGCAAAACTTCCTCAACGATCAGTTTGTGATCGACAGTATTGTTTCGGCTATCAATCCGCAAAAAGGCCAGGCGATGGTCGAAATCGGCCCAGGCCTTGCCGCGCTGACCGAGCCAGTTGGCGAACGTCTGGATAAACTCACCGTTATCGAGCTGGACCGCGACCTGGCGGCACGTCTGCAAACGCACCCGTTCCTCGGGCCGAAGCTGACGATTTTTCAGCAAGATGCGATGGCCATGAATTTCGGCGAGCTGTCGCAGACCATGGGTCAGCCGCTGCGCGTGTTTGGCAATCTGCCTTATAACATCTCTACACCGCTGATGTTCCATCTGTTTAGCTATACTGATGCCATTGCCGACATGCACTTTATGTTGCAAAAAGAGGTCGTCAATCGTCTGGTTGCAGGGCCAAACAGTAAGGCGTATGGTCGTTTAAGCGTCATGGCGCAATACTATTGCCAGATTATCCCGGTACTGGAAGTGCCGCCAACAGCCTTTACGCCGCCGCCTAAGGTGGATTCAGCTGTCGTGCGTCTGGTACCACACCGCACGTTGCCACATCCGGTGAAAGAAGTCCGGGTGCTGAGCCGGATCACCACGGAAGCCTTTAACCAGCGCCGTAAAACGATCCGCAACAGCCTCGGAAATATCTTCTCTGTTGAGGTGCTGACGGAGCTGGGAATCGATCCGGCGATGCGTGCAGAAAACATCTCTGTAGCGCAGTATTGCAAGATGGCGAACTACCAGACTGATAATACGCCGCCGAAGGAGAGTTAAGTCATGATCAATTCGCCCCGAGTCTCGATTCAGGTGCAAAGCGTCTACATTGAATCGCAATCTTCACCTGATGAAGAACGCTATGTTTTCGCTTACACCGTCACTATTCGGAATTTGGGGCGGGCACCGGTCCAGTTGCTCAAACGCTACTGGCTCATCACCAATGGGAATGGCCGTGAGACTGAGGTTCAGGGTGAAGGTGTCGTCGGCGTCCAGCCGCACATTGAGCCCGGCGGAGAATATCAGTACACCAGTGGCGCAGTAATTGAAACGCCAATGGGCACGATGCAGGGCCATTATGAAATGATCGATGCGCAAGGGAAGGCGTTCCGCATCGCTATCCCGGTCTTCCGACTTGCCGTTCAAACACTAATCCACTGATACAATGTCTACATATCTTATTGGCGACGTTCATGGTTGCTATGATGAACTGCTCGCATTGTTAAATCAGGTGCAATTTGTACCTGGGCAGGACACCTTATGGTTGACGGGTGATTTAGTCGCGCGCGGCCCCGGCTCGCTGGACGTACTGCGCTACGTAAAATCACTGGGCGATAGCGTTCGCCTCGTCCTCGGTAACCACGATCTGCACCTGTTGGCGGTGTTTGCCGGTATCAGCCGTAATAAGCCAAAAGACCGGCTTAATTTGCTACTGGAAGCGCCCGATGCCGATGATCTGATCAACTGGCTGCGTCGTCAGCCGCTGTTGCAGCTCGATGAAGAGAAAAAGCTGGTGATGGCCCATGCGGGTATCACGCCGCAGTGGGATCTGGACACAGCCAAACAGTGCGCACGCGATGTTGAAGCCATTCTATCCAGCGACTCCTATCCGTTCTTCCTCGACGGGATGTACGGCGACTATCCCAACAGTTGGTCGACGGAGCTAAGCGGAATGGCGCGGCTACGTTTTATCAGTAATGCCTTAACGCGCATGCGCTACTGCTTCCCGAACGGTGAGCTGGATATGTACTGCAAAGATGTTCCGCAATACGCGCCTGCGCCGTTGAAACCTTGGTTTGCCATTCCTGGACCTGTCTCGCAGGAATACAGCATCGTGTTTGGTCACTGGGCATCACTGAAAGGAAAAGGCGCGCCAGAAGGCATTTATGCGCTGGATACCGGCTGCTGCTGGGGGGGAACACTGACCTGCCTGCGCTGGGAAGATAAAGCCCGGTTTGTACAACCGTCAAACCGTCAGATGGATTTGGGTGAAGGCGAGGCGGTCGCCTCTTAAGCAAGAATGATGTCGCCCCGGTACGCCACACGCCGCCGGGGCAGACAATTACCGACGTTCCAGAATCTCGAAGCAGTAGCTGTGAGAGTTCTGCTCATCCGCATCGTTAAACTCACTAAATACCGACTCCCAGTCGTCCGGATCGTAATCCGGGAAATGGGTATCCCCTTCAACTTCGGCATCAATGTGCGTCAGATAGAGTTTCTGTGCTTTCGGCAGGAACTGTTCATAAACACGGCCACCGCCGATCACCATGATCTCTTCCGCGTCGCCACACTCGGCAATCGCCGCGTCGACAGAGGTGACCCACTGCACGCGATCGTCATTGCCCGGCTTGCTGCTGATGACAATATTTTTACGGCCTGGCAGCGGGCGTCCAATCGACTCCCACGTCAGGCGTCCCATAACCACAGGTTTGTTTAGCGTATTGCGTTTAAACCAGGCGAGATCGGCAGGTAGGTTCCACGGCATGGCATTCTCCATGCCGATCACGCGATCCACCGCTAACGCCGCAATCAAACTGATCATTGATAATTTCCCGGATGCAAAAAATTGCCGCCACTATACGGAAAGCGTATTCTTTCGTCGACTGGCGGCAGGTAAAGAGACAGAAAATTTTCGTAATCTGTAAGCAAACCCACGCCGCGCAATCGGACACCTTGCTTTCCACTTTCCCGTGAATCAACCCCTTAACCGTCAATCAACCGTAACACGCGCTACGGCTGGGCTTTCGCCTCTGGTTCATCGGCGATATCCCCCGTATGACGCCCCTCTTTGGTCCCCTGCCAGCCATGCCGCTGGACCACGGACAGATGCGCCTGGTCTTCGCTGATAATCTCCGTCAACATCGCGCTGGTACGCTTAAAGACGTCCGCTCTGGCCTGTGCGGTGTTATCCACCCCGGCCATCTCCTCAACCATCTGCGTATTGAACTGGCGGAAAAGGTCGGCCCGTTCACGCGCCTCATAAGGCCCTAGCCCTAACCCCTCCAGCGCCATACGCCCCGCTTTCAGCGCCGCTTCAAACGTTTCACGCTCCGGCTTCTCAACGCCCACCTGGCGCAGACGAATGTAGTGATCGACGTCGCGAGCACGGGCGATAATACGCAGCCTGGGGAAATGGGTTTTCGCCAGTTCCGTGAGTTGCAGGTTGGCCTGCGGATCGTCGATCGCATTGATCAGCACTTCGGCTTTTCCGGCCCCGGCAGAGTCCAGAAGATCCACGCGCGTCGCGTCGCCATAAAAGACCTTCATACCGAATTTACGCAGCGTTTCGATGTGGTCCGGGTCGTGATCGAGAACGACCATTTTGACTCCACTAGAGAGTAGCAGACGCCCGGCGATTTGGCCGAAGCGGCCGAATCCTGCCACAATGACCCGCGGCTCATCCTCATCAATCTCATCCGCTTCCCGCTCCTGCCCGGTAGCTGAGTTTTCCAGCCGCGTCAGCAGGACTAACAGTACCGGCGTAGCCGCCATAGACAAAGCCACTGCCAGGGTTAAGGCTTTGACCCATTCCGGGTCGAGCACACCGGCCATTTGCGCCGCGCCAAAGACCACGAACGCAAACTCACTGCCCTGCCCCAGCAGTGCCGCAAACCAGCGACGCTGCCTGCCCGGCACATTCAGCGGGCGGGCAATCAGCCAGAGCACCAGCGTCTTAATGACCAGGAAACCGACCAGCAAGAGCAGGATACGCAACGGATGGGTCACCAGGGTGCCAAAGTCTATCGACATGCCGACACCGATGAAAAAGAGTCCCAGCAGCAGCTCTTTAAACGGCTCGATATCGCTTTCCAGTGCGTGACGGTATTCCGAGCTCGCCAGCAGTACGCCCGCCAGAAATGCCCCCATCGCCATGGATAACCCGGCCTCTTCCAGCAATAAACCGAAGCCAAATACCAGAAACAGGGCCACGGCGCTAAACACTTCACGCAAGCCGGAGCGGGCCACAAAACGCAGCGCCGGGCGCGCAACATAGCGCCCCAGCACCACCACCAGCGCCAGCGCGCCAACCACTTTCAGCGCCGACAGGGCAAACGCCCCCACCGTTGTGGATGCGCCGCTGCTCGCCAGTAATGGGATCATCGCCACCAGCGGAATGGCCGCAATATCCTGGAACAGCAGCACGGAAAACGCGCTGCGCCCCATCTGCGAAACCGTCAGGTTGCGCTCATTCATCGCCTGCATGGCAATCGCGGTTGAGGAGAGCGCCAGCGTCAGACCAATCAGCAGCGCCACCGGCCAGTCGAGGCCCAGCGCCATACAAAACGCGCCCAACAAAATGCCGCAGGACACCATTTGTAACGCGCCGCCGCCAAAAACCGACACGCGCAGCTTCCACAGTCTCTGCGGATCCAGCTCGAGGCCAATCACAAACAGCATCAGCACCACGCCGATTTCCGCGAAGTGGAGAATAGCTTCGGCGTCAGTCACCAGCCGTAAGCCCCACGGGCCAATGATACAGCCGGCGATCAGGTACCCCAGCACGGCCCCCAGTCCCAGACGCACCGCGATCGGCACGATAAGCGCGGCTGCCCCGAGGTAAATCAGCGCCTGAATCAGCGTATGACTATCCATGCTGCGCCTCCTGCCAGTCGAGCAACACTTGTTTGTAGTGGCGAGCCTGCGCCTGCAGGGTTTCGTCGTCGCAGATAAACGTACAGTGGGTCGCAAACGGCGGTAGCCATTTCATGCCGCAATAAAGCGCGGTGGCCTGCAATGGCTGACTCAGAACGTCAAACCCGGGATGGGAGCCGATATCAAAGTGCTGATCCCCGCCGCCGGTTGTGACCGCCCATAACAGGCTTTTCCCCTGCAACGCCCGTGCGCCATGGCCATAGGCCCAGCCGTGCGCCAGGACTTTATCAATCCAGAGTTTGAGAAGCGGCGGTACGCTGTACCATTGCATGGGATGTTGCCAGACAACCAGGTCAGCGCGACTTAGCGCCTCCTGCTCAGCGGCGATATCAATATTGAAATCGGGGTAGAGGTGATAAAGAGAGCGAATTTCCACGCCCTCTACGGTCCCTGCATGCTCAATCATCCGCTTATTCGCATGGGAATACTGCGGATAGGGATGGGCATAAATTATCAGAATCCTCGATTAACCTGTTTTCACTGCACACTTTTTTGTTTGAGTGTAGACAGTTAATCGTCGTGCTAACAGCGACAATCTGTGCGGGATTGGCAGGCACCAATACAGTGCCTGCCAAAATCGCGGTTAAAGCAGCTCCGGGACCAGCGTCAGTTCGCTATCGGCAAGGCCCGTCATGGCCGCCAGCGTGCTGAGCACCAGATTGTGATCGTCACGCTGCGGCGCGCCGGAAACCGTTACCGAGCCAATCAACATCCCGCAGGACAGATAGAGCGGATAGCTGCCGCCAAAGGCCGTGTAATCGCGCAAATCTAAACCATAGCGCTGGGCAAGGGTGGTCTGGCGGGACTGCAACATCAGCCCCGCAGCCCAGGAACTCAGCCCCAGGAAATCGACCATGTTGCGTTTACGTCGCACCCAGTCGATATTCTCCGCCGTCGCCCCGGACATCAGCGCACTGAACAGGCAGACCTGATTAACTCTGATTTCAATGGCCAGCGCATAGCCTTTTTGCTCAGCCCCACGATACAACGCGTTGCCCAGCGTCCAGGCATCGGCGGCGTCAAACGAGGGGAAACGCAGCTGTGCCTGGTGACGTTCACACAGCGCGATGTGCTGTTCCAGCGTCATAGTTTTCCCCTTTATGCCCGGTGAGGTTTTTCATCACCGCGAAGCGCAGCGGCATCATCCGGCACACGGTCGCATTTTTTCGGCAGGAGGAAGGTTATCGTCCCGGCAATGATCAGCGATCCGGCCAGCGCGCAGACCGCTACGTTTTGCCCGTAAAAATAGATCATTACCCCAACCAGATACGGCCCGCAGAAACCACCCAGATTCCCCAGCCCGTTAATCACGCCACGCGCGCTCCCCGCCACTTCCGGCGATGCAATGCGCCCCGGAATCGACCAGAAAGGACTGGTTGACGCTTTGAGGAAGAAACCACACAGCACCAGTGCGACATAGGCCGCCACGATGTGTTCTTTCAGCACCACGGATGCCAGTAAACAGGCGGCAAAGCAGTAGAGCGAAATACGCACCATCGCACGCCGTTTGCCGGTACGGTCGCTGAAAAGTGAAATCACGTAGATCCCGGCAAGCGTGGCGACAAAAGGTAAAATCGCCAGTACCCCCACCCCGGCCATATTGGCCCCGGTGAGATTTTTCAGGATCCTCGGCAGCCACAGGGTATAACCGTAATCGCCGGTCTGGTAGAAGAAATTGAGGACAACCAGCTTCATCAGGCCAGGGTTGCGGAACACATCTTTGACCGGCGCATTACTGACAGGCTCTTCCGCCAGACGGGCCTGCCGTTCGCGTTGCAGCGTGGTTACCAGATATTCGCGTTCGCTTTCCGGCAGCCAGTGCGCTTCTTCCGGACGGTCGCTAATCAGGAACCACCAGACCATCAGCACCACGAGAGAGAGCAAGCCTTCGATGATAAACAGCCAGCGCCAGTCGAGTGCCGCAATGATCGCCCCGGAAATCGGAGCGGTGAACATGCCGCCGAGCGGGGCAAACATCATGACAAAAGCGTTGGCCCGGCCCAGCTCTTTTTCCGGGAACCAGTTGCTCACCATGGTTAATACCACGGGCAGCATGCCGCCTTCAGACACACCCAGAATAAAGCGCAGCACCAGCAGCTGATATTCATGCGTGACGAAGCCCGTCGCCAGGGAAACAATCGCCCACGCCACCAGTGACCAGGCCGCGAATTCAGATAATAAGTGCAACGCTCGGACATGATTGTGGAGAGTGTAGGAGGAAGGGTTAACTACCGATAAG
>NZ_CBFFRL010000011.1:0-45933 GCF_965644215.1 Phytobacter sp. V69 | reverse complement strand
ATTATCTTTCAATGGTCAAGCTGGGTTGCATCCGATTGTTTTACAAGAGGTTATGCAATTAAGGGACACAGCCTAGTTTCTGTCCGCTACGCTAAAGCATCCCTTCTCGTCTGCCGCCAGGATAATTAACAGACAAAAGGAGAAGACCATGCTCAAGAACCCTGCAGAAAAATACCGTCCCTATACGCCGATTTCGTTACCTGACCGCCGCTGGCCGGAAAAACAGCTGATCCACGCGCCCCGCTGGCTGTCGACAGATCTGCGCGATGGCAACCAGGCGCTGGCAGAGCCGATGGATAGCGAACGTAAGCTGCAATTCTGGGATCTGCTGCTCGCCTGCGGTTTCAAAGAGATCGAAGTGGCGTTCCCCTCCGCTTCGCAAACCGACTTCAACTTTGTTCGCCAGCTGATTGAAGAGAAGCGTATTCCCGAGGATGTGACGATCCAGGTACTGACCCAGGCGCGCGAGGACCTGATCCATCGTACCTTCGCCGCACTGCAGGGGGCACACAGTGCCACCGTTCACCTTTACAATGCGACGGCACCGCTGTTTCGCAAGCTGGTGTTTGGTATGGAAAAGGCCGATGTGATTGCCCTTGCCGTACGTTCCACGCGCCTGATTCGCCAACTGTGTGAACAGCATCCACACACGCGCTGGCAGTACGAGTATTCCCCGGAGACCTTCTGTTTTACCGAGCCGGAATTCGCGCTGGAAATTTGTGAAGCCGTGGCCGACGTCTGGGAACCCGGTGCCGGGCGCCCGATGATTATCAACCTGCCCGCGACGGTCGAAGTGAACACCCCCAACGTTTACGCCGATCAGATTGAGTATTTTTGCCGCCACTTTAGCCGCCGCCAGGATGTGAGCATCAGCGTTCATCCTCATAACGATCGCGGTACCGGTGTTGCGAGCGCTGAGCTGGCTCTGCTGGCCGGTGCCGATCGCGTCGAAGGCTGCCTGTTCGGTAATGGCGAGCGCACCGGCAACGTGTGTCTGGTCACGCTGGCGATGAATCTTTATAGCCAGGGCATTTCGCCAGAGCTGGATTTCAGCAATATGCAGCGCGTGGTCGATGTGGTGGAAACCTGTAACCAACTGCCAGTTCACCCGCGCCACCCCTGGGCCGGACGCCTGGCCTATACCGCCTTTTCCGGCTCGCATCAGGACGCGATCAAAAAAGGTTTCGACGCCCGCAAGGCCCACGAGCGCTGGGAGATGCCCTACCTTCCGGTCGATCCACAGGACATTGGCTGTACCTACGAAGCGGTGATCCGCGTGAACAGTCAGTCCGGTAAGAGCGGCAGCACGTGGCTGATTGAGCAAAATCACGGGCTGAAATTGCCCCGCGCGTTGCAGCAGGATTTTAGCCAGCATGTGCAGCGTGAAACCGATAGCCACGGTAAAGAGATGACGCAAAACGCGTTGTGGCAGCTCTTTCGTCAGCGCTACGGTCTGGTGCCGCAGCCTTCGCTGGCCCTGGTGGATTATAAAAGCGAAAGTCGCCAGGACGGCCAGTTACATCTACAGGCCACGCTGGCGTTCCAGGGAGCTAACCGCAAAATCGAAGCCCAGGGCAACGGGTTGCTGTCGGCCGCCGCAGGCGCGTTGAGCCAGTTGCTTAAACAGCCATTCAGTATTAAGGATTATCACGAACACACGCTTGGCGAGCGCAGCGACAGCCGCTCAGTTGCTTACATTCACTGCCTGTATCCGGATGGCAGCGGAAGCTGGGGGGTGGGAATCGATAATGACGTGGCAAGAGCCTCTTTACAGGCGTTACTGAATGCGCTGAGCCAGAATCACTGATTTTCCGGAGTGCGGAAATAATCGCTGGGTGATATGCCCATCACCCGGCGAAACATCGCCGTAAATGCGCTGTGGCTGCCGTATCCCAGGTCCAGCGCGACGCGCAGTACCGAGTGCCCCTGCGCAAGCCTGAGCAGCGCTTCCATCAGCTTTGCCCGCCGAACCCATTTGCCATAGGTTAACGCCGTTTGCCGTTGAAAATGACGGTTCAGGGTCTTTTCACTCATGCTGATTAACGTCGATGCCTGCGCACTGCTCCAGGGCTGGGCTATCGACTCGCGTATGCGCAGACACAGATTTTTCAGCACCTCGCTTTCCGGCTCAGGCAAGAAGAATGGCAGCACGCGCATGCCGCGGATCTCATCAAGTATCAGCTCATACACACGTTCATCGCGACTGCCCGGCAGATAATTTTCGGCAAGGGAAAATGAGGCGACAATCAGCTCACGCAGCAGCGGCTTGATTTGTACAATCTGGCAGGAAGCGGGCAAATCCGCGCGGGCAAGCGGGTCAATAAACAGCGTGCGGGCCGCCACTTTCCCCGTGATACGAATCGCATGCTGGGTTCCGGCAGGTAGCCAGACGCCACGCCCCGGCGGTACAACCCAACAACCCGATGCCGTGTCCACCCGTACCACACCGCTTAAGATATGCAGCAGCTGCGCGCAGTCGTGCTGATGCCACGGCTCGCTTTCTCCGTGCTCATAATCATGTGCAAAGGGGACCAGGGGGCGATGGGTAAAAGAGAAGGTTAATGCAGTGGACATCGCTTAACCTCCCCTTCCCATCCCTCTCCCGGCGGGAGAGGGAAAAGGCGCACTAGATGTGCAGTTCCTGCAGTTTCTCTTTCGGCAGCGCCAGCTCTTCGTTGCTGTTGACGCGTACGTCTTTATCGAGAATATGGCGCGCGGTGTCTTGTGCTTCGCTCAGGGAGTGCATGTGGTACGTGCCGCACTGGTAGACGTTCAGTTCCGGAATCTGGTTCTGTTCCTTCACTTTCAGCACGTCGGCCATTGCCGCTTTCCACGCATCGGCAACACGTTTCTCGTCAGGCGTACCAATCAGGCTCATGTAGAAGCCCGTGCGGCAGCCCATCGGGGAGATGTCGATAATTTCCACGCCGTTCCCGTTGAGATGATCGCGCATAAAGCCAGCGAACAGGTGCTCCAGCGTGTGGATACCTTTTTCAGGCATCACTTCTTTGTTGGGCACACAAAAACGCAGATCGAATACGGTGATGGCGTCGCCGTGCGGCGTGTTCATGGTCTTGGCAACACGGACTGCAGGCGCTTCCATACGGGTATGATCGACAGTGAAGCTATCCAACAATGGCATTTAGTCACCTCCACAGTGATTTTTTTTAAAATAAAATGAACTCTTTTAACGGGTGCGAGTCTGAGTATATGAAAGACGCGCATTTGTTATCATCATCCCTGTTTTCAGAGATGAATATTTTGGCCACAGTAATGTGGCCTTTTTCTTTTCTGTCAGATGTGTCTTGCTAACAACGCCTCGAATGTTTCCGTATCCGACGCTTCAACGTCTTTCTGGCGAGCCAGGGATGCATCACACTCTTTTCTGAAATCATCTTCGCGCAAAATTTCCAGCGGCTCTTCACGCAGCATCGTACGGTATTTGTCTGCCAGCGACTTACCTGTACCACCAATACCTTGTTCAATCATAGAACGCAGAATGCGTGCTGAGAATGTCAGTTCCGGATCGTCGAAGCTTGCCACCAGTTCATCACACACTTTTTCGTAATGATTGCCGCCGTAGAGGCCATCCAGGGTCTGTGCGACGCGTTTAAGATCGCGGAACAGATCTTTTCCAACCTCTGGCAACGGGAACTGATCGGCTTCACAGCCCATACCCAGTGTCAGGCCCGGTTTGCGCCCTTCCAGAATCACGCGATTCCAGTTTTTACGCGTACACAGTAGTTCGTCACTGCTCATTTCCGGCGCATCCGCCAGCACACACCAGACCATAAACAGATCGAGGAAACGGATCTGCTGCTCATCCACGCCAATCGGGGTGAACGGGTTGATGTCGAGCGAACGCACTTCAATGTATTCAATCCCGCCGCGCAGCAGAGCATCTGACGGCGATTCACCGCTACGCGTCACGCGTTTCGGGCGAATCGGGGCATACAGCTCATTTTCAATCTGTAGGACATTGGTATTGATCTGGAGATGCTTACCGTCTTTTTCCAGGCCAATTTTCGCGTATTCCTCTGACGGCGTCTTAATCGCGCGTTTCAGCGCTACGACATAGTCAGACAGATTGTTAAAGGTGATGCCAAGGTTGCTTTGCGACTTATTGGTATACCCCAGATCGCTCAACCGCAGCGAAGTGGCATACGGCAGATAATACATGCCGCCAGGGGTCTTCTCGAACGGCAGCGTTGTCGGTTTGCCCTGCAGGAACGAGGGACAAATCGCCGGAGACGCGCCAAACAGATACGGAATGACCCAACCAAAACGGTAATAGTTACGGATCAGGCGGAAGTAACCGTCTGAAACGGATTCTTTATCGGTTTCCCCGCATTTGGCTTCCCAAAAAGCCATCGGCAGAGAAAAGTTGTAGTGCACGCCTGAAATGGTCTGCATCAACGCGCCATAGCGGTTTTTCAACCCTTCGCGGTACAGCGTTTTCAGCCGGCCAATGTTTGACGAGCCATACTGCGCCAGTTCGATATCCTGACCGTTTTCGATATAGCACGGCATGCTCAGCGGCCACATGCGCTCGTCGCCAATTTCACGCGCGGCAAAACGGTGAACGTCACGCATGATGGTCAGCATATGCTGAATATCACCGTCTACCGGAGTAATAAACTCCAGCAAGGCTTCGGCAAAATCCGTCGTAATCCATTTATGGGTCAACGCGGAACCCAGTGCGTGCGGATGGCTGGTGGTTGCCAGCGTGCCATCCGCATTGACGCGCAGCGTTTCGCGCTCAAGACCACGTTGAATCCCCTTTAGAGCCTGAGGATTTTTTTCCAGCCAGGACAATGCCTGTGATACGTCCGGGATCAAATTGACCTCCCGCCTGTAATATTCATTTTATTAAGCATAATTGTAATGGTTGACGATTAAAGGTCACTCACTCAGTCCAATTAGTGCCACCACGTCATACCCTGAAGCGTTACGATGGCCAGTAGCACATAGCGTATCGCCTTCCCAAGGCACAAAAAAAAACACTACCGGCCCCCAGGAGATGCGCATCCATCCCGCCAGCAGGCACAGCAAATCGCCGATTACAGGCATCCAGCTTAATAACAGTGTGGCTGCGCCGTAGCGCCTTAGCCAACCTGTTGCTTTTTCCTGCCAGCGTGACTTTTCACGTAATGGAAAGAAACGCCCAAGAATAACGTTAGTCAGCCCCCCAAGGCTATTACCTATTGTTGCTATTAATACAAGTAGCCACGGCTGACTAAGGCCGGATACCAACATCGCAACCAGCACCACCTCAGAGTTGCCAGGAAGCAATGTGGCGCTAAGAAAACTGCTGGCAAAGAGTGACGCAAGCGAGAGCGTTTCACTCACAATAGACGCACGTCCACAGCATCCATCCCGGCAGCGCGCGCCGCCTGCAGGCCAAAATCTGCATCCTCAAAAACCACGCATTTTTCCGGCGCAACGCCCATTTGCTCAGCACAGAGTAAAAAGGTGTCGGGCGCAGGCTTATGATTTTTGACATGATCGGCAGCAACCACGGCAGTGAAATACTGACGCAGGCCAAGATGGGATAACAATGCTTCGGCGATCGCGCTTTCGCTCCCCGTTCCGACAGCTAACGGACGGCGACCATACCACTCTTTGACAACATCAATCAGCGGCAGTGGGCGGACGGTATCGAGCAGCATGCCTTTCACCGCCTCGGTTTTTTCACGCGCGAGCGCATAAGGGTCGAGGCTGGCCTGATTCAGCTCAATAACCGACCGAGCAATACGCCAGGTGGGAGAACCGTTTAGCGCAATCATCGCTTGTATATCGTAGCGCAGACCATAATGTCCCAGCACGTCATGCCAGGCTTTACGGTGAGTCGGTTCGGTATCCAGGATGGTGCCATCCATATCGAAAATCAGACCATCGTAACGTTCGTACATCGTGTTCTCGTAGACCAGATAACAAAACGTTACTTTATCGTAAACAGAGATTGTTGTCGCTGCCGGACGCAGAGACAACAAAGGCGCACGGCGGCGCCTTTGTGTTTTGCAGAAGGTTATTTAATTCTTAAATCGTTCTCAACCACGCGAACGCCCGGAACCCGACGCGCTACATCGACCGCACGCTTAGCGCTTTCAGCCGACGAGACAAAACCACTCAGTTGCACACGCCCTTTGAAGGTCTCGACGCTGATTTCTGAAGACTTAATGTTTTTATCGTTAAAGAGCGCACTTTTGACTTTCGTCGTCACAACCGTGTCGTCGATATAGCCCCCCGTACTTTCTTTTTTGGACGAGCCCGCACAACCACTCAGGGTCAATGCGACAAGTAACATTGCGCAAAACGCAGAAATTGCTTTGAACCCTTTCATCATGTCTCTCCTTGTCTTCGCCTTACTCAATTCACATCGTGATAAGTAGATAAATTATAGAGGAAAGAACAGCCTGCCAATAAGAATCCATAACGGAAGGAAAAGGAGATGTGTAGAAACGGGTAAATCAGGAGACGGAGAAAAGAATGTTGTTCTGGAAAAGATGTTTTTTTCGAAGAAGATGGTGCATGCAGGGGGATGACTCACTGCGTTCGCCCTACGGGCCGCTGCTGAAGCAACGTTATCCTTCCTGGTGCTCGCGGTTATCGCGCAGACCATGAAAGAACAGTATTGCTGTGAATCTGGAGAAGATGGTGCATCCAGGAGGATTCGAACCTCCGACCGCTCGGTTCGTAGCCGAGTACTCTATCCAGCTGAGCTATGGATNNNNGAGAAAGATGGTGCATCCAGGAGGATTCGAACCTCCGACCGCTCGGTTCGTAGCCGAGTACTCTATCCAGCTGAGCTATGGATGCATCAGGATTACTGCTTTACTGCCGATATCAGATACCGCTTTGAAAGCCATACCTGATAAAAGATGGTGCATCCAGGAGGATTCGAACCTCCGACCGCTCGGTTCGTAGCCGAGTACTCTATCCAGCTGAGCTATGGATGCATCAGGATTTACTGCTTTACTACCGATTCAATATCGCTCAACAAGCCGCAACACTGATAAAGATGGTGCATCCAGGAGGATTCGAACCTCCGACCGCTCGGTTCGTAGCCGAGTACTCTATCCAGCTGAGCTATGGATGCAAATGGCGGTGAGGCGGGGATTCGAACCCCGGATGCAGCTTTTGACCGCATACTCCCTTAGCAGGGGAGCGCCTTCAGCCTCTCGGCCACCTCACCAACACGCCTCTTACGAGTGCTTAGAAGAACTTGTTTCTGCTCATCGTCGCTGCGTGGCGCACATATTACTTTCTGGGACTTATAAGTCAAACAATTTTTCCAGCCCCTGAATCGTTTGCACACTTCGCAGACAATTAGCCGGTTAAAAGCGCAAAAAGGATGTTTTATCAGCAGAAATTACGTGATGCACCTCGTACGACAACACAGACAAAAGCATCAGGAAGAAGAGTCAGATTGCGGGAGTGAAATAAAAAGGTAACGCAGTAAAGGGAGAATCGGGGAAAAATGCTGCGTCTCGCCAGGGTGGCGAGACGCGGTAATATCAGTAACTGGACTGCTGTGATTTTTCAGCCTGGATACGCTGGTAGATTTCTTCACGGTGAACAGACACTTCTTTAGGAGCGTTAACGCCAATACGTACCTGGTTACCTTTAACCCCTAAAACAGTCACAGTGACCTCATCCCCAATCATGAGGGTCTCACCAACTCGACGAGTCAGAATCAGCATTCTTTGCTCCTTGAAAGATTAAAAGAGTCGGGTCTCTCTGTATCACGGCATTCTCCATCATATAACGCCAAAAGGTAAGCGATGACAAACACGTAAAGTGTAAGCAGTCACGGCATTACATTCTGTTAGACGTAAGTTTAGCCGATATACACAACTTCAACCTGACTTTATCGTTTTCAATAGCGTAGTGGCAAGAGCGTCATGACCGCAAGGCCATGACGACTGCATTCGCTTTGTAATTATTACAGTTTCGCGCCTACCCAGCCTTTTACGCTGGCGATTGCTGCAGGAAGTGCTGCCACGTCCGTGCCGCCGGCCTGCGCCATATCTGGACGCCCGCCACCTTTACCGCCAACCTGCTGGGCAACCATCCCAACCAGTTCCCCTGCTTTCACGCGGTCGGTCACATCCTTAGACACACCCGCAATCAGAGAAACCTTACCTTCTGCCACTGTGGCCAGAACGATAACGGCAGAACCTAATTGATTCTTGAGATCGTCTACCATGGTACGCAGCATCTTCGGTTCAACACCCTCCAGCACGCTGACAAGGAGTTTAACGCCGTTGATATCCTCAGCCTTCCCGGTCAAGCTTGCGCTTTCCAGGGCGGCCTGTTGTTCTTTCAGTTGCTGCAGCTCTTTCTCAAGCTGACGGGTGCGCTCCAGTGTGGAACGAACTTTGTCGCCAAGATTCGCGCTATCGCCTTTCAGCAACTGTGCGATGTCGTGCAGCTGGTCGCTCTGTACGTGCAGCGCAGCAATCGCGCCTTCGCCAGTGACCGCTTCAATACGACGCACGCCCGCGGCCGTACCGGACTCAGACACAATGCGGAACAGGCCGATATCGCCCGTACGCGATGCGTGAGTACCGCCACACAGTTCGGTAGAGAAGTCACCCATGCTCAGAACACGCACGCGGTCATCATATTTCTCGCCAAACAGCGCCATTGCGCCAGAGGCTCGTGCTGCGTCGATATCCATGATGTTGGTTTCGATCGGCAGGTTACGGCGAATTTGCGCGTTCACCAGATCTTCTACCGCACGGATTTCAGACGGTTTCATCGCTTCGAAATGCGAGAAGTCGAAGCGCAGCGCTTTGTCGTTAACCAGTGAGCCTTTCTGCGCCACATGCGTACCCAGCACATCGCGCAGGGCGGCGTGCATCAGGTGAGTCGCGGAGTGGTTCAGGCGGATACGCAGACGACGCGCTTCATCCACCTCTGCTTTCACGCCATCGCCTACTTTCAGCGAACCTGTGGCCACTTTGCCCAGGTGACCAATTGCCTGGCCATATTTCTGCGTGTCGCTCACGGTGAACGTAAAGCCGTTGCCTTTCAGCTCGCCTTTATCGCCAACCTGGCCGCCGGATTCCGCATAGAACGGCGTCTGGTCCAGAACCACAACGGCTTCCTGACCGGCGTTCACGGCATTAACCGCTTTACCATCAACAAACAGCGCGGTCACTTTGCCAGTCAGTTCCAGATGGTCATAGCCTTTAAATTCTGAGCTACCGTCAACGCGGATCATCGCGTTGTAGTCTGCACCAAAACCGCTGGATTCACGCGCACGACGGCGCTGCTCTTCCATTGCGGCTTCAAAGCCTTTTTCGTAAACTTTCAGGTTACGCTCACGGCAAACGTCAGCCGTCAGATCCACCGGGAAGCCATAGGTATCGTACAGACGGAAAGCGGTTTCGCCGTCCAGCGTGTCGCCTTTCAGTTTCGCCAGTTCTTCGTCCAGCAGCGCCAGACCGCGCTCCAGCGTACGAGCAAACTGTTCTTCTTCGGTTTTCAGAACTTGCTCAACCTGCGTTTGCTGGCGTTTCAGCTCTTCACCGGCAGAACCCATTACTTCAAGCAGCGGGCCAACCAGTTTGTAGAAGAAGGTGTCCTTCGCGCCCAGCATGTTGCCATGACGGATAGCACGACGAATGATACGGCGCAGCACATAGCCACGGTTCTCATTCGACGGGATCACGCCATCAGCAATCAGGAAGGCACAGGAACGAATATGGTCCGCGATAACGCGCAGGGATTTGTTGCTCAAATCGGTCGCGCCAGTGACGTCGGCTACCGCTTTGATAAGTTTGCTGAACAGGTCGATTTCGTAGTTGGAATTCACATGCTGCAGTACAGCGGTGATACGCTCAAGCCCCATGCCCGTATCAACGGACGGTTTCGGCAGCGGCTCCATGGTACCGTCAGCCTGACGGTTGAACTGCATGAAGACGATGTTCCAGATCTCAATGTAGCGGTCGCCGTCTTCTTCCGGGCTTCCCGGAGGGCCACCCCAGATGTGATCGCCGTGATCGTAGAAAATCTCGGTGCAAGGACCGCACGGACCGGTGTCGCCCATCTGCCAGAAGTTATCGGAAGCATAAGGCGCGCCTTTGTTGTCACCGATACGGATAATGCGCTCGCGCGGGATCCCGACTTCTTTTTCCCAGATCTCGTAGGCTTCGTCGTCAGTCTCGTACACGGTAACCCACAGACGCTCTTTCGGCAGTTTGAACCAGTTATCACCGGTTAACAGCTCCCAGGCGTACTGGATAGCATCGTGTTTAAAGTAATCGCCGAAGCTGAAGTTACCCAGCATTTCGAAGAAGGTATGGTGACGCGCGGTGTAACCGACGTTTTCCAGGTCGTTGTGTTTACCACCCGCACGCACGCAGCGCTGCGCGGTAGTCGCACGGGAATAATTACGCTTATCGAGCCCAAGGAATACGTCCTTGAACTGGTTCATCCCGGCGTTGGTAAACAGCAGAGTCGGGTCGTTATTCGGCACAAGGGAGCTGCTCGCAACTACCTGATGGCCCTTGCTATGGAAAAAATCGAGAAACGCCTGACGGATCTCAGCGGTGCTCTTGCTCATAATTATCCTGAAATCAAGCTAACGAAATGTCGTAGCGGATTACTGCCCTTTGACAGACAGCAACCCGCTACTGGAAAAAGTGGGAATAAGATAAGTTTTCTTTACTACGAAGTAAAATCCCGTATGCGGTCAATCGGCAAAATTTCGCCAGATATCCTGAATATCTTCCAGTAAATAGCCACGATAGAGCAAAAAGCGTTGCACTTTTGCTTTTTCCGCAAAGGCCACGGGGAGCGGGTCACCGAATTTACGCTGCGCCTGCTCACGAGCAAGTTCGCACCAGTCAATATCACACTCACGCATCGCGCTTTCGCAGATATCCCGCGCCAGCCCTTTCTGGCCCATTTCCTGGCGGATACGCGCGGGGCCGTAACCTTTGCGACTGCGGCTGGCAATGAACTGGCGGGCAAAACGCGCATCGTCGAGGTAGTTGCTTTCCATACACCAGGCAATGACCTTGTCGACATCTTCCGGCGTGGCATCGGTCTTTTCCAGACCGTTTTTCCCCATTACCGGGGCGGTAAGTTTGCGGCGAAGTTCCTGTTCCGCATGATCGCGCATCGCCAGAATACGCAGCGCGCGGTCGAGTAAGCGGGCATAGGCGGAGCGGCGGGGTGTGTTGTCAGACATGGTTAAATCCTGGCAGGCTCTAAAAACAAAAGGGCTGCATCAGCAGCCCTTGATTGTTATTCAGATTATCAGAAATCTTCGTTGGTTTCTTCGACACCCTGGCCGTTGTCGTCCACCGAGAAATCGGCACCGGATGAAGGATTGCTGAGCAGGATCTCACGCACTTTCTTCTCGATTTCTTTCGCCGTTGCCGGGTTTTCTTTCAGCCAGTTTGTCGCATTCGCTTTACCCTGACCGATTTTTTCGCCGTTGTAGCTATACCAGGCGCCCGCTTTTTCAATCAGCTTCTCTTTCACGCCCAGATCAACCAACTCACCGTAGAAGTTGATACCTTCGCCGTAGAGGATCTGGAATTCAGCCTGTTTGAACGGTGCAGCGATTTTGTTTTTCACCACTTTCACGCGGGTTTCACTACCGACCACGTTGTCGCCCTCTTTCACCGCACCAACGCGACGAATATCCAGACGAACAGAGGCGTAGAACTTAAGCGCGTTACCACCGGTGGTGGTTTCCGGGTTACCGAACATCACGCCAATTTTCATACGGATCTGGTTGATAAAGATCAGCAGCGTGTTGGACTGTTTCAGGTTACCCGCCAGTTTACGCATTGCCTGGCTCATCATACGTGCCGCGAGGCCCATGTGAGAGTCACCGATTTCGCCTTCGATTTCCGCTTTCGGCGTCAGCGCCGCAACGGAGTCGACAACGAGAACGTCAACGGCACCAGAGCGTGCCAGCGCGTCACAGATTTCCAGCGCCTGCTCACCGGTATCCGGCTGAGAACACAGCAGGTTATCGATATCAACGCCCAGTTTACGTGCATAGACCGGGTCCAGCGCGTGTTCGGCGTCGATGAACGCACAGGTTTTGCCTTCGCGCTGCGCGGCGGCGATCACCTGCAGGGTCAGCGTCGTTTTACCGGACGACTCTGGCCCGTAAATTTCAACAATACGGCCCATTGGCAGACCGCCCGCACCCAGTGCGATATCCAGCGAAAGCGAGCCAGTGGAGATCGTTTCGACATCCATGGAACGGTCTTCACCCAGACGCATGATGGAGCCTTTACCGAATTGCTTTTCGATCTGACCCAGTGCTGCCGCAAGCGCCTTTTGTTTGTTTTCGTCGATAGCCATGATTACTCCTGTCATGCAAGGTGAAACGCGTTCGCTTCGCCGTGAATTTCTGTTCTGTTGTCGCAATTATACTGTATAGTCATACAGTATCAAGTGTTTTGTAGAAAATGTTGCCACAGTGTTTGCAGCGCATAGGCCGTCGCCTGACGACGCACCGCTTCCCGGTCGCCGTTAAAGCATTCGCGCCGGGTAATGCCCTGCCCGCTCACGCTGGCAAAACCGAACCACACGGTGCCGACAGGCTTGCTCTCACTGCCACCGTCCGGCCCGGCAATGCCGCTTACGGAGATAGCGTAATCCGCCCGCGCGGCTTTTAAGGCGCCGATGGCCATCTCTACCACCACCGGTTCACTCACCGCACCGTGTGCGGCAAGCGTTTCGGCTTTCACGCCGATCATCTGCGACTTGGCCTCGTTACTGTAGGTGACGAAACCGCGCTCAAACCAGGCTGAGCTTCCGGCGATATCGGTAATGACTTTTGCCACCCAGCCACCGGTGCAGGATTCCGCCGTGGTAACCATTGCCCCACGCGCGTTGAGCGCCTGCCCTACACGTTCACTCAATTGCATTAATTCGCTGTCAGTCATGGAGACTCCTGTCGCACTTAAACCGTGGCGGAAAAGATACCACTTTCAAGATAAAGGTGGGGACGGGCTGACGAATTTACGAGGAGGCTTCAGAAAAAAGCCAGCTTACGCTGGCTTAGAGGGTTATTTCATGCTGTTGGCGATGGTTTCAACGTTGTGGTGAAACGCTTTGACGTAAGAATCCGCTTCACCGCCTTTTTTACTTAAGGCTTCCGGATAGAGTTCCCCACCCGGCTGCGCACCGGTCGCGCTGGCAATCTGTTTCACCAGACGCGGATCAAGCTGGTTTTCCATAAACCAGGTGTGAACCCCGTCGGCTTTGATCTGCTTAATCAGGTCGGCCATCTGCTGTGCACTGGCTTCACTTTCCGAAGAGATACCCTGCGGTGCCATGAAGGTCACGCCGTACGCGCGGCCAAAGTAACCAAAGGCGTCGTGGCTGGTCAGCACTTTGCGTTTCTCTTGCGGTACCGCGCTGAACTGGGTTTTCGCCCAGATGTCCATCTGCTGTACCTGCTCAATATATTGCTGGCCGGTTGCTTTTAATGCCGCTTCATCCTGCGGATCGGCTTTTACATACGCTGAGAGAATGTTCTTCGCATAGAGCGCACCGTTAGCCGCACTGTTCCAGGCGTGCGGGTCGGTGACGGTTTTGCCGTCTTCTTCCAGCGTGTGCGTTGACACGCCCTCAGAGGCGACAACGACCACGCCTTTAAAGCCGGACGCTTTCACCAGTCGGTCCAGCCAGCCTTCCAGCCCCAGACCGTTTACTACCACTACATCAGCCTTATTGAGCAGCGCGCTGTCTTTGGCGCTCGGCTCAAAGGTATGCGGGTCACCATCCGGACCAACCAGCGTGGTCACTTTTACATGGTCCCCACCCGTTTTGGCCGCAATGTCACCCAGAACCGAGAAGCTGGCGACCACGTTCAACGTCTTCGCCATTACGCTTTGTGTCATCAGCCCAAGCGCCAATGCCAGAACCACACCTGTCTTTTTCATCATGTCTCCTTGCCTGGTTTTTGTGCGCGTAAAGTGCTGCGCACGCCGAATAAAATGGAAAAAATAAAAACGACGCTCGCGGTCAGGACGATAGACGGTCCTGCCGGTAGCCCTGCCACCCACGAAAGGCTCAGGCCAAACCATGCGCAGAACGCACCGCTCACGCCTGCAAACAGCAGCAGCCCGGGCAATGTCCGCGCCCAACAGCGTGCCGCGACCGCCGGTAAAATCATCACGCCCACCGCCATCAATGTGCCCAGCACCTGAAACCCGGCGACGAGGTTTAGCACCAGCAGCGCCAGAAACAGGCTGTGGAAAACAGCGGGCAGGCGCGGTGCGTTAATCTGTAAAAAGCTGCTGTCGAAGGCTTCACTAACCAGTCCGCGGTAAAACAGCGCCAGGCACAGCAGCGTCAGGCTGGCGACGCCTGCGACAAACATCGCTGCGTCCTGATCGACCGCCAGCACCGAGCCAAACAGTAAATGCAGCAGGTCAACGCTCGAGCCACGCAGCGACACCAGCGTAACCCCCAGCGCCAGCGACGCGAGATACAGACCGGCAAAGCTGGCGTCCTCTTTTAGCGGCGTGCGTCGGCTGATAACCCCTGCCACCAGCGCCACGATAATCCCGGCAAAGAATCCGCCCAGGCTCATCGCCAGCAATGACATGCCGTTGAGCAAATAACCTGCCGCCACGCCGGGTAAAATCGCGTGCGAAAGTGCATCGCCCATCAGGCTCATGCGGCGCAGTTGTAAAAATACGCCCAGTGCCGTGGTGCTAATGGATAGCGCCAGGCACACCACCAGCGCACGGCGCATAAAGCCGAACTCAATAAACGGCTGGAAAAAGAGATGCCATATCATGCCAGGCACGCTCCGCTGTTCTGCGCCAGGGTCAATTCGGTCGCGCCCCAATGGGCGCTTTCCGTATCCAGACGCAGCGTCTGGGGGAAGTAGCGTTTAACGCGTTCGCTGTCGTGCAAGACGGCAAGAATGGTTTGTCCCTGCTGATGCATATCGACAATCTGCTCCATCAACACATGGCTTGTGGCTTCATCAATGCCGGTAAAGGGTTCATCGAGCATGACGAGCGGCGCCTGCTGTAACCACATGCGAGCGAAAAGCATGCGCTGAAACTGGCCGCCAGAGAGGGCTTCAACGGTGGTTTTGGCCATATCCCGCATCCCGACCCGCTCCAGCGCTTCAGACACGTGCGCCCTGGCCTGGCGATTGAGACCACGAAACAGCGAGATACGCGGCCAGGCCCCCATGCTGACCACATCCTGCACGGTAATCGGAAAATGCGGGTCCAGCGTCTGCCGTTGCGCCAGCCAGCCGATAACCGGGCGTGAAGGAGCCCAGCGCAGCGTGCCACTGACCGGTGGCAGTAAGCCTGCCAGCGTTTTGAGTAACGTCGATTTACCACAGCCATTGGCACCGACAATCGCGGTCATGCTGCCGGCTTCCACTACACCACACAGGGAGGGGGTAATGGCGCGCGAGCCGTAGCCCGCCACCAGATGATCAAGCTCAATCATGCCAGTGCCACCGCCCATGCAGTCAGCAGCCACAGCACAACCAACAACGCCACAGCCAGTCCAAGTCGGACTGCGCTGGCGCAGGAGAAAAGGGTAACATCCATCATTATTTGGCCTTCAATATGTTATAACATAACAATAATGAGAAACAAAAATGAAGTAAATTGGAATTTATCGGGGGAGTGCGTCGAAATGTTTCTGCCCCTTCCCGCAGGAGGGGGGCAAGAGGATTAGCGACCGCGCGCCTCTGCAACCGCCAGGCCTAGCTGCCAGACCGCCATCGCATAGTGCGTGCTGCTGTTGTAACGGGTGATGGTGTAGAAGTTCGGTAAGCCGTACCAGTACTCGTAATTGGTGCCCACATCCAGGCGCAACAAGCTGGCCTGTTGATGATTCCCCAGCGATTGCTGCGGCGTTAAGCCCGCCGACGCCAGTTGAGCCACGCTGTAGTTGGTTTTAAAGCCATTCGCCAGCCCCGGTGCCTGGCCGTTGGCCGGTACCGCAACGGCGTCGCCTTTCACCCAGCCGTGCTCTTTAAAGTAGTTTGCCACGCTGCCGATGGCATCCACCGGGTCCCACAGGTTGATGTGTCCGTCACCATTAAAATCAACGGCATATTGCTTGTAGGACGATGGCATAAACTGCCCGTAACCCATCGCACCGGCAAACGAACCTTTCAAATCGAGCGGATCATCACTTTCATCACGCGCCATCAGCAGGAAGGTTTCCAGCTCGCTGGAGAAGTACGCCGCACGGCGGGGGTAGTTAAATGAGAGGGTCGCCAGCGCGTCGAGGATGCGGGTTTTGCCCATCACGCGGCCCCAGCGGGTTTCCACGCCGATAATGCCGACGATAATTTCCGGTGGTACGCCATAGACCATCCATGCGCGATTCAGCGCGTCTTCATATTGATCCCAGAACGCCACGCCGTTTTGCACGTTGTCCGGGGTGATGAACTGGCTGCGATAGCGCAGCCATGCGCCATTCGGCCCAACCGGTGCCGGGCCGGTAGGCGCCTGTCTGTCCATCAGGCGCAGCACGTAATCGAGTCGCTTCGCCTGAGAAAGAATTTCGTGTAGTTGCTGACGGTCAAAGCCGTGCTTGCTCACCATTTCATTGATGAACTGCTCCGCCGCCGGGTTATTGGCGAAGTCACCGCCCATCGCCATCACATTGTGCTGCGGCTTGAGCAGGAAACCGCCGGACGGTTCCGCGGGCTGACCGGTGATCACCCCTTCGGTGGACGCGGCGGTTTGTTGAGGTTTGCTGCTACAGGCGGCAAGTAAAACGAGCGCAGGGAGGAGCGCTGCGTAACGACGCTTAAACATGGGACATCCATTTAACAATTCATTCAACCAGGAGGAATTATGGTAAAGCATGCGGGCTTCCACAAGGAAGCGGCTTCCAAACATCTTCTCCCTTCTCTTTTCTGAAATCCCGCGTTTGTATTCGTTTCACACTTCCTCCTTACTAAAAACTTTCACAATGATCATTTTATCTTTCATATTGAGATCTAAATAACACTTTTTAAACTTTCATAATGATTATTATAAGCCCCAGTTTTGCAACAACGTGAAACCCTACAGGAGAGAACAATGATCGAAACCATTACCCATGGTGCCGAATGGTTCATCGGGCTGTTTCAGAAAGGCGGGGTTGTGTTTACCGGGATGGTGACCGGTATTCTGCCGCTGCTGATAAGCCTGCTGGTTATCATGAACGCACTGATCAACTTCATTGGTCAGCACCGCATCGAGCGGCTGGCACAGCGCTGTGCTGGCAACCCGGTGACCCGTTACCTGCTGCTGCCGTGCGTGGGCACCTTTGTTTTCTGTAACCCGATGACGCTGAGTCTTGGGCGCTTTATGCCGGAACGCTACAAACCCAGTTATTACGCGGCCGCCTCGTACAGCTGTCACTCGATGAATGGCCTGTTCCCCCACATCAACCCCGGCGAATTGTTCGTCTATTTGGGTATCGCCAACGGCCTGACCACCCTCGGTCTGCCGCTCGGCCCGCTGGCAGTGAGCTATCTGCTGGTGGGTCTGGTCACCAACTTTTTCCGCGGCTGGATTACCGATCTGACGACGGCGATTTTCGAGAAAAAAATGGGCATTCAGCTTGAACAGAAAGTACAACTGGCAGGAGCGACATCATGAGCTGCATTGTGATTGAAAAAGGCACCGGCGGCTGGGGCGGCCCACTGGAACTCGATCCCACCGCGAACAAAAAGATCGTCTATATCACCGCGGGTACGCGCCCGGCGATCGTCGACAAGCTGGCGCAAATGACCGGCTGGGAAGCGGTCGATGGCTTTAAAGAGGGTGAACCTGCAGAAGCGGAAATCGGTGTGGCGGTGATCGACTGCGGCGGGACGCTGCGCTGCGGTATCTACCCGAAACGCCGCATTCCAACCATCAATATCCATGCCACCGGCAAGTCAGGCCCGCTGGCGCAGTACATCCTGGAAGACATCTATGTCTCTGGCGTAAGGGAAGAAAACATCTACTGGCAGGACGGCGAGTTCACCAGTAAACCCGTGCAGCGTGAATCGAGCGCCCGAGATTACGACAGCAGTAAAAAAATCACCGAGCAGAGCGACGGGCTGCTGGCGAAAGTCGGCATGGGGATGGGCTCCGCCGTCGCCGTGCTGTTCCAGGCCGGGCGCGACACCATCGATACGGTGCTGAAAACCATCCTGCCGTTTATGGCGTTCGTCTCGGCGCTTATTGGCATCATCATGGCTTCCGGCCTGGGTGACTGGATTGCCCACGGCCTGGCACCGCTGGCCAGCCATCCGTTAGGGCTGGTGACGCTGGCGCTGATCTGCTCTTTCCCCCTGCTGTCGCCGTTCCTCGGCCCAGGGGCGGTCATCGCGCAGGTGATCGGCGTCTTGATTGGCGTGCAAATTGGCCAGGGCAATATCCCGCCGCATCTTGCCCTGCCAGCCCTGTTCGCCATTAACGCCCAGGCCGCATGTGACTTTATCCCCGTTGGGCTTTCACTGGCCGAAGCACGCCAGGACACCGTGCGCGTCGGCGTGCCGTCCGTGCTGGTCAGCCGCTTCTTAACCGGCGCGCCAACGGTGCTTATCGCCTGGTTTGTCTCTGGCTTTATTTATCAATAAGAGGTTGTTCATGAGCGTGATTTATCAAACCACTATTACGCAGATTGGTGACTGCGCCCGCGATGCGCTAAGCGACCGGATGCTGATTACCTTCCGGGAAGGCGCCCCCGACGATGTGGCCGAGTTTTGCTTTATCCACTGTCACGGCGATTTCTACGGACAGCTTAAGCCCGGCGCCCGTTTCGAGCTGGGCGGCAAGCAGTACCCGGTGACCGCCGTCGGCGAGGTGGCGGAGCTGAATCTGCGCGAACTTGGGCACATTACCCTGCGTTTCGATGGACAGACGCAGGCGGAATATCCCGGCACGGTACACGTCGCAGGTGACGTGCCGGAGAGCATCAATCCAGGTTGCACACTGAAATTTGTCGCTTAAGTCGTAAGGAGAAAAGTATGAAACAGGTTGCCGTTGTCATTGGTGGGGGACAAACACTCGGGGCGTTCCTCAGCCGTGGGCTGGCCGCAGAAGGCTATCGCGTAGCGGTAGTGGATATTCAGAGTGATAAGGCCGCGACCGTGGCGCAAGAGATTAACGCTGAGTTCGGTGAAGGCATGGCCTACGGTTTTGGCGCAGATGCCACCAGCGAGCAGAGCGTTCTGGCACTTTCCCGCGGTGTGGATGAGATTTTTGGCCGCGCGGATTTACTGGTCTACAGCGCGGGCATTGCCAAAGCGGCGTTTATCAGCGATGTGCAGCTCGGGGATTTTGACCGTTCACTGCAGGTGAATCTGGTGGGGTATTTTCTGTGTGCCCGTGAGTTTTCGCGTCTGATGATTCGCGACGGGATTCAGGGTCGTATCATCCAGATCAACTCGAAATCCGGCAAGGTGGGCAGCAAGCACAACTCCGGCTACAGCGCGGCGAAGTTTGGCGGCGTGGGGCTGACGCAATCACTGGCGCTGGATCTCGCGGAATACGGTATTACTGTGCATTCACTGATGCTGGGCAACCTGTTGAAATCGCCGATGTTCCAGTCCCTGATCCCGCAATATGCCAGCAAGCTGGGGATCGCCGCCGATAAGGTTGAGCAGCATTACATTGATAAGGTCCCGCTTGAGCGCGGCTGTGATTATCAGGATGTGCTGGACGTGCTGCTGTTTTACGCAAGCCCGAAGGCCTCTTATTGTACCGGGCAGTCGATCAATATTACCGGCGGGCAGGTGATGTTCTGAATCGGGTGGTCTGACGTTCTCACCCGGCCCTCACCCCAACCCTCTCCCACAGGGAGAGGGAGATCAATGTAGCCCGGATAAGGCGCTTGCGCCGCATCCGGGGAAAGGAGGAATAATGGTTTCCGCACTGATTACCTTTGCTGTTATCGCCTGGCTCAGCCAGATGGCGCTGGGCGGCTGGCAAATTCGCCAGTTCAATCGTGCCTTTGATGCGCTGTGCCAGCAAGGGCGCGTTGGCGTCGGGCGCTCCGGCGGGCGTTTCAAACCGCGCGTTGTTCTTGCCGTTGCGTTCGATAAACAGGACCGCGTCGCCGACACCCTGCTGATGCGCGGGTTAACCGTTTTCGCCAGACCCGCGAAAATCGACACCTTAATCGGCCTGAAACGTGAGGAATTAGAGCCTGATGTGATCTTTCCCCATGATCCGATCTGTCAGAATGCTCTATTATTAGCGCTTAAACTGAAGCATGGATAATTTCGTTGTGAACGCAATGAGCTTGCGAAATTATCATTTTGCAACTTAACGCAGGATAAAAGCGCCCATGAAACCACGTCAGCGGCAGGCAGCCATTCTTGAGCATCTGCAAAAGCAGGGAAAATGTTCGGTTGAAGAGCTGGCAGCACACTTCGACACTACGGGCACCACCATACGTAAAGATTTAGTGGTGCTGGAGCACTCCGGCGCGGTCATCCGCACCTATGGCGGTGTCGTGCTGAATAAAGACGAAGCCGATCCGCCGATCGACCACAAGACCTTAATCAACACCCTGCAAAAAGGGCTGATTGCCGAAACCGCCGTGGGATTTATTCAGGATGGCGATTCCATCATTCTGGACGCGGGCAGCACGGTGCTGCAAATGGTCCCCCTGCTGAGCCATTTCAACAACATCACCGTGATGACCAACAGCCTGCATATCGTCAATGCGCTTTCCGAGCTGGATAATGAACAAACCATCCTGATGCCGGGCGGAACCTTTCGCAAAAAATCCGCGTCCTTCCATGGGCAACTGGCGGAAAACGCCTTTGAGCATTTCAGCTTCGACAAACTGTTTATGGGCACCGATGGCATCGATTTGCATGCCGGGGTCACCACCTTCAATGAAGTCTTCACCGTCAGTAAAGCCATGTGCAACGCGGCGCGGGAAGTGATCCTGATGGCAGATTCGTCCAAATTTGGCCGCAAAAGCCCGAATATTGTGTGCAGTCTGGAAAGCGTCGATAAACTGATCACCGATGCCGGGATCCCGGCAGACTTTCGTGCCGCTCTGGAAGAGAAAGGCATCGAAGTGATCGTGGCTGGAGAAAAACATGAGTGAGCTTTTATTACATACCGCACGTCAGACGCTGCTGCTTGAGCTGCAGGAAGCCAGCCGATTGCCGGAGCGCCTGGGCGAGGCGTTTTTACGCGCCGCCGATGCCATTATTCGTTGCCAGGGGAAAGTGATCGTCTCGGGCATTGGCAAATCCGGGCATATTGGTAAAAAGATTGCCGCCACCTTCGCCAGCACCGGCACCCCCGCCTTCTTTGTCCACGCAGCAGAAGCGCTGCACGGCGATTTGGGGATGATAGAAAGCCGTGATGTGCTGCTCTTTATCTCTTATTCCGGCTCGGCCAAAGAGCTGGATCTGATCCTCCCGCAGTTGCAGGAAAGGTCTGTAATCGTGCTGGCGATGACCGGGAAATCCCTGTCGCCGCTGGCGCTGGCCGCAAACGCAGTGCTGGATATTTCCGTTGAACGCGAAGCCTGCCCGATGCTGCTGGCCCCCACCTCCAGCACCGTCAACACCCTGATGCTGGGTGACGCCCTGGCGATGGCGGTGATGCAGGCGCGTGGCTTTAACGAGGAAGATTTTGCCCGCTCGCACCCGGCGGGAGCGCTCGGCGCACGCCTGCTGAATAAAGTGCATCACCTGATGCGTAAAGAAGAGATTCCCCACGTGCGCATCGACGCCACGGTGATGGACGCCATGCTGGAACTGAGTCACACCGGGATGGGGATGGTTGCTATCTGCAGTGAAGCCGATGGAATCCTCGGTATCTTCTCCGATGGCGACCTGCGACGCTGGCTGGTTGCAGGCGGTGCGCTGGACGCGAATGTCAGCGAAGCCATGACCAAAGGCGGCATCACCCTCAACGCCGACAGCCGCGCTATCGACGCCAAAGAGCTGCTGATGAAACGCAAAATCTCCGCCGCCCCGGTGGTGGATGACAGCGGCAAACTGGTTGGCGCGATTAACCTGCAGGCCTTCTATCAGGCCGGGATTATTTAATCTTTCAACCCCAGACGTTTCGCCAGCCGATGCAGGTTGGCGACGTCCATCTCCAGCAACCGGGCGCTGGCCGCCCAGTTATGCTGGCTGTGTTCCAGCGCCCGGCGAATGGCGGTACGCTGGAACGCATCGGTCGCCTCCCGCAGATTTTGCGTCTCCACAGGGACGGCCTGCACAGCGACAACATTCTGTTCCGGCTCATCACTCAGCGCAAAATGGCGCGTTTCCAGCACCACCTCATCCCCGCTTCGCGTTCCGCGTGCCAGCACAATCGCCCGGTGAATGGCATGTTCCAGCTCCCGCACGTTGCCCGGCCAGCGATAGGACAGCAAATGTGACCGCGCGCCAGGGCTGAGCACCACGCGCCCAAGGCCAAGGCGCAGACGGCACTGCTCGCAGAAATACCCCGCCAGCAACACCACATCCTCACCGCGTTCGCGCAGCGGCGGAACAAACAGCGGGAACACGCTCAGGCGGTGAAACAGGTCGGCACGAAAACGCCCGGCCAGCACCTCTTCGCGCAGATCGCGGTTGGTGGCGGCCAGTACGCGCACATCCACCCGTAGGCTGCGGTCATCGCCAACGCGCTGAATATCGCCGTATTGCAGCACGCGTAGCAGCTTCGCCTGCAATGCCAGCGACAGCTCGCCGATTTCATCAAGAAACAGCGTGCCGTTATCGGCCATTTCAAACTTGCCGCTACGGTTGCTGATGGCCCCGGTAAACGCCCCTTTCACATGGCCAAACAGCTCGCTTTCCGCCACGCTTTCCGGCAGTGCCGCACAGTTGAGATAGATCAGCGCATCAGCCGCCCGGGGCGAGTTTTCGTGAATGGCCTTCGCCACCAGCTCTTTACCGGTGCCGGTTTCACCGCTTACCAGCACGTTTAAATCGGAACCGGCGACAATCTCAATCTCTTTTTTAAGCTGCGCCATGCCTTCTGAAAGGCCGATCATTTCGGTGTGCGCGACCTGTTCGAACGTCGCAGGCAGGCCCGGAGCCATGTTCTGGCTTTCGAGCTTTTCAATGAGCAGCGCATTGTTGAGCGCCCCTGCCGCCAGCGCCGCAATCAGGCGCAGCTCTTCGTCGCTAAAATTATCGAACTGATCCGGTGCCATGCCATCCAGAGTAAGCGCGCCTATCAGATTTTGCCCGGCAAACAGCGGCAGCCCCACGCAGGCGTGCACTTTCAGGCTCTCCTGGCCGGGGATCAGCCCGTCATACGGGTCCGGCAGAGAGCTGTCTGCCGGGAAACGCACCACATCCCCGGCGCGGGCAATCGCCTCGAGTCGCGGGTGGCCCTCCAGCGTAAAGCGCCGTCCCAGCACATCCTGGGCCAGGCCATCAATCGCCAACGGGATAAATTGCCGCGCTTCATAACGCAACAGCGCAGAGGCATCGCACTCCAGCACCTGGCGCAGGGTGGCGATCAGACGCTGAAAACGGTCGGCATGACCAATGCCGCTCTGTAACTCAATGGCGATACCCGCCAGCACGTTCACGGAAAAACTCATCGTCGCCTCACAGTCATTTTGACAATGCATGTTGTCATAATGACAGTATCACGCATAGTCATTTCGACTACCCACCACGAGTTAAATAAAAATAAAACCATAAAAATCAAAATCATAAAAACTGGCACGCATCTTGAAATAGCCATCACATCTTTTTAATACAGAACAGGTACGCAAAATGGCTATTCACGTAAAAAATAACATTCATTGGGTTGGGCAACGCGACTGGGAAGTTCGTGACTTCCACGGTACCGAATACAAAACGCTGCGCGGCAGCAGCTACAACAGCTATGTCATCCGTGAAGGCAAAAACGTGCTGATTGATACCGTCGATCATAAATTCAGCCGCGAGTTCGTGCAGAACCTGCGCGCGGAGATCGACCTGGATGCCATCGACTACATCATTATCAACCACGCGGAAGAAGATCATGCGGGTGCGCTCACCGAGCTGATGTCGTACATTCCGAACACCCCGATTTATTGCACCACCAATGCCATCGACTCTATCAACGGTCACCACCACCATCCGGAGTGGAATTTCCACACCGTGAAAACCGGCGACAGCCTGGATATCGGTAACGGCAAGCAGCTGATTTTCGTTGAAACCCCGATGCTGCACTGGCCGGACAGCATGATGACCTATATGACCGGCGACGCGGTGCTGTTCAGCAACGATGCCTTCGGCCAGCACTACTGCGACGAACGCCTGTTTAACGACGAAGTGGATCAGACCGAATTGTTCGAGCAATGCCAGCGTTATTACGCCAACATCCTTACGCCGTTCAGCCGCCTGGTGACGCCGAAAATCACCGAGATCCTCGGCTTCAACCTGCCGGTAGATATGATTGCCACCTCCCACGGCGTGGTATGGCGCGATAACCCGACGCAAATCGTTGAGCTGTACCTGAGGTGGGCGGCGGACTATCAGGAAGACCGTATCACCATCTTCTACGACACCATGTCGAATAACACCCGCATGATGGCCGACGCGATTGCCCAGGGCATTAACGAAGTTGACCCGAACGTGGCGGTGAAGATTTTCAACGTCTCCCGCAGCGACAAAAACGACATCCTGACCAACGTCTTCCGTTCCAAAGGTGTGCTGGTGGGTACTTCCACCATGAACAACGTGATGATGCCGAAAATCGCCGGGCTGGTAGAAGAGATAACCGGTCTGCGTTTTCGTAACAAACACGCCAGCGCCTTCGGCTCCCACGGCTGGAGCGGCGGCGCGGTAGACCGTTTGTCCACCCGTTTGCAGGATGCGGGCTTCGAGATGTCGCTGAGCCTGAAAGCCAAATGGCGCCCGGATATCGACGCGCTGGAACTGTGCCGTCAGCACGGCCGTGATATTGCTCGCCAGTGGGCGCTCGCACCGCTGCCAACGCCAGTTAACACCAAGACAGTTGAGGAATCCGCCTGCGCCTGTGCCGCAAAAGCCGCCGCAGATCTCGGCCCCTGCATGCAATGCAGCGTGTGCCAATGGATTTACGACCCGGCAACCGGCGAACCCATGCAGGACGTGGTACCGGGTACCCCGTGGAGTGACGTGCCGGATAATTTCTTCTGCCCGGAATGTTCACTGGGCAAAGAGGTGTTCGACGTACTGGCAACGGAGGCAGTATGAGTGCAGGCATTGTGATTGTCGGGTCGGGCTTTGCCGCCCGACAGCTGGTAAAAAACATCCGCAAGGCAGATACCACCACGCCGCTGACGCTTATCGCCAGCGACAGTATGGATGAATACAACAAGCCGGATCTGAGCCATGTCATCAGCCTTGGGCAGCGCGCCAGTGACCTCACCCGCCAGTCAGCGGGGGAGTTCGCCGTACAGTTCAATCTGCGCCTGTTTCCCCATACGGTGGTGACGGCGCTGGATGCCGAAGCCCACGTGCTCAAAAGCGCGGATAAGCAGTGCCAGTACGACAAGCTGGTGCTGGCGACCGGGGCCAGTGCGTTTGTTCCCCCCGTCGCGGGCAGCGAACTGATGCTCACCCTGAACAGTCAGCAGGAGTATCAGGTCTGCGAGGCACAGCTGCGTGACGCCCGGCGGGTGCTGATTATCGGCGGCGGGTTGATTGGCACTGAGCTGGCGATGGATTTTTGTCGCGCGGGGAAAGCGGTGACGCTGGTGGACAATGAAGCCAGCATCCTTTCGTCGCTGATGCCGCCGGAAGTGAGCAGCCGTTTGCAGCATCGCCTGACCGAGATGGGCGTGCATCTGCTGTTGAAATCGCAGCTCAAGGGGCTGGAGAAAACAGCGTCCGGGATTCGCGCCACACTGGACAGACAGCGCAGCGTTGAGGTGGATGCAGTGATTGCCGCCACCGGGCTGCGCGCAGAAACCGGGCTGGCACGCAGTGCCGGACTGGCGGTAAATCGCGGGGTTTGCGTGAACAGTTATCTGCAAACCAGCAATCCGGATATTTATGCGCTCGGCGACTGCGCGGAAATTGACGGCAAGCTGTTGCCGTTCCTGCAGCCGATTCAACTGAGCGCCATGTATCTGGCGAAAAACCTGCTCGGGGCGAGTACGCCGCTTAAGCTTCCCGCCATGCTGGTGAAAGTCAAAACGCCTGAGTTGCCGTTGCATCTGGCAGGTGAGAGCTCACGCCGGGATTTGAACTGGCATATCACCACCGAAGCACAGGGTATGGTTGCCCGCGGCCTGAACGATGCAGGCCAGCTGTGTGCCTTTGTGGTAAGCGAAGACCGGATGAAGGAAGCGTTCGCACTGTTGAAAACGCTGCCCGTTTGAGAGCCTGTGGCCATTCCCGGATGCGGCGCAAAACGCCTTATCCGGGCTACGATTTTCTTGTGAGCACGAACGGTCCCCACTCCCTGAGGGAGAGGGCCAGGGTGAGGGGGAACAGACCGCAAGTTGTTTCCTGGCACCGATTGGTTTTGTAGCCCCGGTTAGCGCAGCGCCACCGGGGACGTTGTCTCACCCCTGCGCCAGACTGCGCGCGGCGGCGATAACCCCCTGCCCCAGCGCAATCGCGCCGTCGCCGGCGGGAAAATGCTGCGGGAAAAGCAAAGTGTAATCCGCAAGATAGACCGACAAACGGGCTTTCAGCAGACGGTTATGCAACACGCCACCGCCAAAGGCAACAGTGGTAATTTGCCGTGCATCGGCCTGCTTACGCGCAAGCTGCGCCAGCCCATGCGCCAGCGCATCGTGAAAACCCCAGGCACGCTGCTCTGCCGGTGCCTGCCATGTCAGCCACTGTCGCCAGAAGGTCGCCAAATCAAGCCGATAGCCCTTAAGCGGCAGCGTGACCGGATGCGTAACCTCCCCGCCGCGCATCGCCAGCGCTTCCAACTGGCAAGCGGCCTCCCCTTCATAGCTCAAATGAAGCGGCGCGCAGTCCAGCGCACAGGCGACGGCGTCAAACAGCCGCCCGGTCGACGACGCCAGCGGCGCATTGATATTGCGCGCTATGGCGCGTGCCAGTACCGGCCAGTTCTGCCGTTGCAGCACGGCGGTTTCCGGGAACGACGGCCAGTCAGGGACAAATGCCAGCATCTGCGCAAACAGGTTGCGCCACGGCTGAGTGGCCGCCAGATCGCCGCCGGGCAGCGCCACGGCGGGCAAACCACCCAAATGTTCAGCTTCGCGATAATTGACCCGCAGACATTCACCGCCCCACAGCGCCCCGTTTTCCCCCATGCCGATACCGTCCAGCGCCAGGGCAATCACATCACCACCGTCACGCGGCCAACCATGCTCGGCCAGGGTTGCCGCAATATGCGCGTGGTGGTGCAACACGGTGTACTGCGAAAGCCCCGTCTCCTGCGCCCAGTGGGTGGCGCGATAGCCCGTGTGCGCGTCGGCGACCACCTGTTGCGGGGTAAAATCATACATCGCCTGCATCAGACGCAGCGCGTTACGCCACTGTGTCTCCACACCCTCATCAGTTAAATCACCGAAATGCTGGCTTAACACCGCGCTGTCGTCACGCACCAGGCAGAAGGTATTTTTCATATCCGCCCCCAGACATAACGTGGGCGGGATGTCGCGAAAACCGGGCGGCAGTTGCAGCGCATCCGGCACGTAGCCACGGGAACGGCGCAGCATCTCGCCGCTCTCGCGCACCACCGAATCATCCATTCGCTGCACGATATCGCGGTTGTGCAGCAGAAAACCGTCGGCTATCTCTGCCAGGTCATCAAGCGCCTGCGCGTTTGTCAGAGCGGGCGGTTTGCCGCTCAGATTGCCAGAAGTCATCACCAGCGGGCGCTGTACCCCCTGGGCTAACAGATGTTGTAACGGATTGGCAGGCAGCATCACCCCTACCTCATCCAGCTCCGGGGCGATGGCCGGACACAGTTCTGGCAGCAACGTTTTCGCCACCAGTACGATGGGGGCAGCGGGCGTCTTCAGCAAATGGACAGCCGCCTCGCTCAGCCCGTCAGCCGAAGGCAGCATCACCGCCAGCGGTTTCGCCGGGCGATGTTTACGGGCGCGCAGGTGCTGCACCGCCGTCTGCCGCTGCGCATCACACGCCAGATGAAAGCCGCCGATACCTTTCACCGCGACGATCCCGCCAGATTTAAGCAGCGCAATGGCCGCCTGCAGCGCGTCTTCTCCAGTCAGTTGCTGTTTTCCGCTGTGCCACTCCAGCTGCGGGCCGCACGCCGGGCAGGCAACGGGCTGGGCGTGAAAACGGCGGTCGGCCGGATGGCGGTACTCGGCCTCGCAGACTGGGCACAGTGGAAACGCCGCCATTACGGTGTAGGGGCGGTCATAAGGTATGGCGTGGATAATGGTGAAACGCGGGCCGCAGTGGGTACAGTTAATAAAGGGGTAGCGATAGCGCCGCTCAGCCGGGTCATTCATCTCCGCCAGGCAGGCGGGACAGGTGGCGGCATCGGGCACAATCTGCGTGTTCATCGAGCCACCCGCACTCTCGCGGATGGTGAAACCACGTGGTGCCTGCGGCCACTGAAAAGGGGTAACCTCGGTGTCATCAATGCACGCCAGCGGCGGGCATTGCTGATACAACAACGGAAGAAAACGGCGTTCGTCGCCCCATAAGCGGACTTCTACGCCCTGCGCGTCATTACAGACATCGCCGGTAAGATTGAGCTGTTGCGCCAGTTGCCAGACAAAGGGGCGGAAGCCCACCCCTTGTACTTTTCCATAGACGCGAATACAAACGCCGTTGTGGGTCATCGTTTACTGTAACGCTGCATGCAGCAAGCGCGTCTTCATCTGCTGATAGGTTGTCTGAGTGTACTCTTCCGCCCAGGCCTGATCGTTGATCGCACTCACCCGCACCGCGCAATATTTGGTTTCCGGGGTTTTAGAAATGGGATCAAGATTATCCTGCGTCAGTTCGTTGCAGGCGCCAATCCACCACTGGTAGGTCATGTAGACACTGCCGTTGTTAGTGCGTTCATTCACATCGGCACGGCTGATCACTTTCCCTCTGCGCGATTCCACCCACACCAGTTGGCGATTTTTGATGCCCAGCGTAGCGGCATCCTGTGGGTTAATCTGCACAAAACCGGGTTCATCGGCGAGAGTTTGCAGTGCGGCACAGTTCCCGGTCATTGAGCGACAAGAGTAGTGGCCGACTTCGCGCACGGTGCTGAGCACCAACGGGAATTCCGCATCCGGCACTTCGGCAGGCGCACGCCACGGAGCCGCAAACAACAGGCCCTTGCCATCCGGCGTATCGAACTTATTATCTTTGTATAAATACGGCGTGCCGGGGTGATCCAGCGTCGGACACGGCCACTGTACGTGTCCCATATCGCCCATTTTTTCGTAGGTCACGCCGTAGAACAGTGGACACAGACCGCGCAGTTCATCCCAGATTTGCTGGTTGTTATCGTAATGCATCGGGTAGCCCATCTCGGTAGCGATAAGGCTAATAATTTCCCAGTCACGCTTGACGTTATACATCGGCTCGATAGCTTTTTCGAAGCGCTGGAACCCGCGATCCGCACAGGTAAAGACGCCGCCATGCTCACCCCAGGAGGTGGCGGGGAGCAGCACATCCGCCTGTTCGGCGGTTTTGGTCATAAAGATGTCCTGCACCACCACAAAATCCAGCTCCTCAAAGCCTTTACGCACCAGGCCGAGATCGGCTTCGGTCTGCAATGGATCTTCGCCCATGATGTAATAGGCTTTCACTTTGCCTTCCAGCGCCAGATGCGGCACCTCGGTAATGCGCACGCCGACTTTGTCATCCATCACCGCCGGGTCGATGCCCCATGCGCTGGCGAATTTGGCGCGGACATCCGGGTCAACCACATCCTGGTAGCCGGGGAACTGATTGGGGATCACGCCCATGTCGCAGGCACCCTGCACGTTGTTCTGCCCACGAACCGGACCGACACCGACATTCTCGCGCCCGAGGTTACCGGTCAGCAGCGCCAGGCTCGACAGCCCTTTCACCACATCCACCGCCTGGCCAAACTGGGTGACCCCCATGCCCCACATAATGGTGGCGCTCGGCGCGGCGGCGTAAGTGCGCATGGCTTCACGCACCTGGCGTGCCGAAACGCCGGTCAAATGCTCCACAGCTTCCGGGGCGTAATCTTTCACAATCTCGCGGTACGCATCCAGGCCCGTGGTAAAGCTGGAAACATACCTTTGGTCATAGAGTTTTTCGTCCAGCAGGACATAGCCAAAGGCGTTCACCAGCGCCATGTTGCAGCCATTTTTGATTTGCAGATGCTGGTCGGCAATACGCGCGGTTTCAATCCGTCGCGGATCGCAAACGATGATTTTCGCCCCTTTCTGTTTCGCTTTGATAACGCGTCTGGCCACAATCGGGTGTGAATCGGCGCAGTTGTAGCCAAAGACAAGCAGGCAGCTGGAGTTTTCGATATCGCCGATAGAGTTACTCATTGCGCCGTTACCCAGGGTTTGCTGTAACCCGGCAACGGAAGGGCCGTGACAAACACGGGCGCAGCAGTCGACGTTGTTGGTATGTAAGACCCCACGGGCAAATTTCTGCATCACGTAGTTGGTCTCATTACCGGTGCCGCGCGATGAACCGGTGGTCATAATGGAACGGGGGCCAAATTTAGCTTTGATTTCGCCAAGCCGTTTCGCCGTATAGCGAATCGCTTCGTCCCAGCTCACCGGGGTAAGCTTTCCGCCGCGTTCATAGCGAATCATTGGCTGCGTCAGGCGAGGCGTCAGCAGTTTGGTGTCGTTAAGAAAATCCCAACCGTAATAGCCTTTCAGGCAGAGTTCATTTTGATTGGTGTGCCCGTCCGCCGCTTCGGCGCGGATAATTTTGCCATTATCCACCACCAGTTTTAGTTTGCAGCCAGCGCCGCAATAGGGACATACGCTCGTAATTTTTTTCATCAGTAACAGACCTGTTAAAAGTGAAAGTTATGTTTTTAGAAATCCAGTGACTTTAGAAACCCAGCGACACGGCACCTTCCAGCGCGGTGCGACGACGCTTCTCTTCGCTCATGTGTTCCAGTACATCACGATCTACGCAGACCAGCGCTTTCGTCGGGCATACCGATATACAGGCCGGGCCGCCTTCGCGGTGATAGCATAAATCGCATTTGTTGGCTTCGGCCTTCTGCCCTGACATGTTCAGGCCGATGCCGTTATGGCGCACTACCGGGCGGACCACGACCTCCATGGCCCCATAGGGGCAGGCCACCACGCAGGTTTTGCAGCCAATGCAGCGCTCCTGCATGACATGAACAAAGCCTTTGTCGCGACTGATTGCACCATTCGGACAGACATTGGCGCAGGGGGCGTCTTCGCACTGGCGGCAGAGTGTTGCCGTCGAGACGTTAACGCCTTTGATAACGTGAATGCGGGGTAAAAAGGTTTCAGGGGTAAGGGCCGCACAGTCCTGCTGCGCCTGGTGTGAGACCACACAGGCCACTTCACAGGTGCGACAGCCGATACATTTACTGGCATCCGCCATAATAAAACGGTTCATCGTCTTCTCCAGCAATGAGTTTCATCACGCCGGATATACAGGTTTCATGCCAACTCGTATTTAGTTGTTATATATAGAATTTTATTAACGGAAAGGCTGTCATCGACAGAAGTGACGATGACAGTTGACGAGGTCAGTTTGCGGGGCCAGCAACCAGTGAGTCACGTAACATTAATTCGCCGAGAAACGGCTGATGATAATTAAACTCACCGCCATCCAGCATAAAGATTAATCGCTCGATGGTTTCTTTAATCATTTCGGTGACCGGAATTTTGACGCTGGAAAGGGCAGGAATCACATAAGGGGCAATGGCTATATCATCGAAGCCAATAACCGAAACCTGTTTCGGTACGGATATTCCCCGCTCATCCAGCTTCTTCATAGCACCAATGGCCATATCATCGTTGCTCGCCACCAGTGCACTAAATTTGACGCCGCGTGCCAGCAGCATTTCCACGCCTGCCGCCCCGCTTTCTGGTGACCACTTTCCTTCCACAATCAATTTATTACGTAACTCAATGCCCTGCTGCGTGAGCGCATCTTTATAGCCAGAAAGCCGCTCAATACCGGTTGGGGAATCCAGTGAGCCGGTAATAAATGCAATATCCCGGTGGCCCATGGCAATTAATCTCGCCACCGCGTTAAAGCTCGAGGCTTTTTGATCGCACCAGACACAGTGGCTGCTATTTTTACGTAAGCGACGATTAAGCACCATAATCGGCTGGCAGTGGCTTTTAACGAGTGTGTCCATTTCATCGACGCTTAAAAAGCGCGGATAAATAATGATCGCATCGCATTTTAAATCGAGCAGATATTGAATCGCTTCGCGCTCTTCTAACGCGCTGTGTTTCCCGTCCGCCAGAATTAAACGCCGCCCCTGATCTTCGGTCATCCGCGCGGCATGAAACAGCAGCTCGCTAAAATAGACCCCGTGATACAACGTGTTGGTAACCACCAGCCCCAGCGTTTGCGTTTTGTTCGTCGCCAGACTGCGCGCAAGCAAATTCGGGCGATATCCGCTCTCTTCAATCGCCTGAAACACCCGGTCTTTGGTCTCCTGGCTGACGTAGCCGTTGCCCGATAGCACGCGGGAGACCGTCGCCTTCGACACCCCTGCCCGCTTTGCCACCTCAAGCATTGTGGTCATGTTGCTTATCCGTTTGATTTCGATGCCATGCAGTGTACTTCACCCTCCTGAGAATGTCGCAACGGGTTAAATCAGGTCAAAAATTATTAAGCGATCACCATCACAAAAATAAAAAAAGATGGAATTTTGATCTTGTTTGCACATATGAAACTCATCATCATTTTGTGGAACCGGTTTCCTATTTGCTGTTTCATTGCCCACCTCAAACCGGGCGGTGAGGCCATACCCTATTGATAAAACAGGATATAACCCGTTGTCGAAGAATTATGCGGCGCTTGCCGGCGCGGTGGTGAATGCGCTGGGCGGTGTCGATAACATCGCAGCCGTCACCCATTGCATGACGCGTCTGCGCTTCGTGGTGAAAGACGACGCCAAAATTGACAGCCCAACGCTCAAAGGCATTAGTGGCGTCATGGGCGTGGTACGTAACGAGAGCCAGTGCCAGGTGATCATCGGCAACACGGTATCGCATGCGTTTCGTGAAGTGGTGGCGCTACTGCCAGGCGACATGCAGCCAGCACAGCCGGTCGGCAAACAGAAACTGACGCTTAAACGCATTGGTGCGGGCATTCTCGACGCGCTGATCGGCACCATGTCTCCGCTGATCCCGGCGATCATCGGCGGCTCGATGGTCAAGCTGCTGGCGATGGTGCTGGAGATGTCCGGCCTGCTGCCAAAAGGCTCCTCCACGCTGACCATTTTGACGGTGATTGGCGACGGCGCGTTCTTCTTCCTGCCGCTGATGGTGGCGGCATCTGCGGCGGTCAAATTCAAAACCAACATGTCGCTGGCGATAGCTATTGCGGGCGTACTGGTGCACCCAAGCTTTATCGACCTGATGGCGAAGGCCGCGCAGGGTGAGCATGTGGAATTCGCGCTGGTGCCGGTGACGGCGGTGAAATACACCTACACGGTGATCCCGGCGCTGGTGATGACCTGGTGCCTGTCGTACATCGAACGTTGGGTGGATAAAATTACCCCGGCGGTGACCAAAAACTTCCTTAAACCGATGCTGATTGTGCTGATTGCCGCGCCGCTGGCGATCGTGCTGATTGGCCCACTAGGGATCTGGATCGGTAGCGGCATTTCGTCTCTGGTCTACACCATTCACGGCTACCTGGGCTGGTTATCCGTTGCCATTATGGGCGCGCTGTGGCCGCTGCTGGTGATGACCGGGATGCACCGTGTGTTTACTCCGACCATCATTCAGACCATTGCCGAAACCGGCAAAGAAGGGATGGTCATGCCGTCAGAAATTGGCGCCAACCTGTCGCTGGGCGGTTCGTCGCTGGCGGTGGCGTGGAAAACCAAAAACCCGGAACTGCGCCAGACCGCGCTTGCGGCAGCGGCTTCCGCTATTCTGGCGGGTATCTCTGAACCGGCGCTATACGGCGTAGCCGTTCGCCTGAAACGCCCGCTGATTGCCAGTCTTATCAGCGGCTTTATCTGCGGTGCCGTGGCTGGGATTGCCGGGCTTGCCAGCCACTCGATGGCAGCACCCGGTTTGTTCACCAGCGTACAGTTCTTCGACCCGGCCAACCCAATGACCATTGTTTGGGTGTTCGGGGTGATGGCGCTGGCGGTGGTGCTCTCCTTTATTCTGACGCTGCTTCTCGGTTTTGAAGATATCCCGGTGGAAGACGAGACGCAGAAACCGCAGGCGGCAAAGACGGCCGCTGTTCACGAAGCACGGGCTCATTAAGCGAGGTAACGCATGTCTGTATTTCCGAAAGGATTTTTATGGGGCGGCGCCATTGCCGCCAACCAGGCCGAAGGGGCGTATCTGGAAGGCGGAAAAGGGTTAACCACCGTCGATACCATTCCCCACGGCGCGAACCGTCTGCCGGTGAAACTCGGTCTGGAAAAACGCTTCACCCTGCGTGAAGACGAATATTATCCCAGCCACCAGGCGATCGATTTCTATCATCGTTACAAGGAAGATATCGCGCTGATGGCGGAGATGGGCTTTACCGTCTTTCGCACCTCCATCGCGTGGAGCCGCCTCTACCCGCAGGGTGATGAGCTGACGCCGAATGCCGAAGGCATCGCGTTTTACCGCGACATGTTCGCAGAGTGCAAAAAGTACGGTATCGAACCGCTGGTCACGCTGTGCCACTTTGATGTACCGATGCATCTGGTCACCGAATACGGCTCCTGGCGTAATCGCAAGATGGTGGAGTTTTTCACCCGCTACGCCCGTACCTGTTTTGAAGCTTTTGACGGACTGGTGAAATACTGGCTGACGTTTAATGAAATCAACATCATGCTGCATAGCCCGTTCTCCGGTGCCGGGCTGGTGTTTGAAGAAGGCGAAAATCAGGAGCAGGTGAAATACCAGGCAGCGCATCACGAGCTGATTGCCAGCGCGCTGGCGACCAAAATCGCCCATGAGGTGAACCCGCAAAATCAGGTCGGCTGCATGCTGGCCGGCGGCAATTTCTATCCGTACTCCTGTAAGCCGGAAGACGTATGGACGGCGCTGGAAAAAGACCGCGAGAATTTGTTCTTTATCGATGTGCAGGCGCGCGGTACCTACCCTGCCTACGCCGCCCGCGTGTTCCGCGAAAAAGGCATCACCATTGCGAAGGAAGCTGGTGACGGCGAGATCCTGAAAAATACCGTCGATTTCGTGTCGTTTAGCTATTACGCCTCGCGCTGTGCCTCAGCCGAGATGAATGCGCTGAATACCTCGGCGGCCAACATCGTGAAATCGCTGCGTAACCCGCATATTCAGGTGAGCGAATGGGGCTGGGGTATCGACCCGCTGGGCCTGCGTATCACCATGAATATGATGTATGACCGTTATCAGAAGCCGCTGTTTTTGGTGGAAAACGGTCTCGGGGCGAAAGATGAATTTAATGCCGAGGGTGAGATCGAAGACGATTACCGTATCAGCTACTTGCGCGAGCATATCCGCGCCATGGGCGACGCCATCGAAGACGGCATTCCGGTGATGGGTTACACCACCTGGGGTTGTATCGATCTGGTGGCGGCCTCCACTGGCGAGATGAGCAAGCGCTACGGGTTTGTCTATGTCGACCGCGATGACGCGGGCAACGGCACGCTGGCGCGTACGCGCAAAAAATCGTTCTGGTGGTACAAGAAGGTGATCGCCAGCAACGGGGCCGATTTGGATTAAGCGCCGGGCGGTCATTTCGTAGCCCGAATAAGGTGCGTTAAGCACCGCATCCGGGACATTCCCCGGTGGCGCTGCGCTTACCGGGGCTACAAGCTAACTACTCCGCTTCCAACTGCGCAAACCCGCCGTTCCCCTGCCATCCTTCAAGACGCTGATAAACCACCGCAACCGCCTCTTTTACCGGGGGCGTCATCGGGTAATAAAAACCGACGATATCTGGCTGAATGCCGAGGAAAATCACCTCACCTACATCTTCTTTAAGCTGATCGATGAGGTAATTGAGCGGCATGTTGTGGGTGGTCATCAGGAACATCTCGGCAATATCGTCCGGGTCGACAATGCGGATCTCACCAGGGTTCAGCCCCATATCCGTCGCGTCGACAATCAACAGCCTGTCCGGGCGCAGTTCGCGGATCGCCACCACGTCGTTTTCCGGTGCGCTACCGCCATCAATCACCTGCCAGTTACCGGGCGGATTCGCCGCGCACATCTCCGCCAGCAGCGGGCCCGCGCCATCGTCACCCATCATGCTGTTACCCACACAGAGCAATACGTCCGTCACCTTCTCTCCTCACTTCCCCATAGAGATATTTACATCGCACCCGGTCATTTTTGACGCCAGAGAAACCTGGCAATCGTCATTTTCGTCATCAATGAAATGTCCGGAGCCATCAGCGGCGGCTATTTTGCCGGAAAACAACGTATTAACACCTTGATCCTCGCCGCAATAAAGCGAATAACCCTGGCATTGTTATTGCAACACGCGCCGGATCAATGAGGAGGCGGTATGCATGAAATTACACTGTGCCAGCGCGCGCTGGAGATTATTGAACAACAGGCGAAACAACACGCCGCCCGGCGCGTAACTGAGGTCTGGATCAAAGTTGGCGCATTTTCCTGCGTGGAACCTGCCGCATTGACGTTTTGTTTTGATCTGGTCTGCCGTGGCACCCTGGCAGAGGGCTGTACACTGCACATCGAAGAACAACAGGCGGAATGCTGGTGCGAAAACTGCCAGCAATACGTGACCTTACTAAGCCAGCACGTGCGTCGCTGCCCGCAATGCAACAGCGATACTTTGCAAATCGTCGCTGATGACGGCATGCAAATTCAGCGGCTGGAAATCGAGGAGTGAGCAATGTGTACGACATGTGGTTGTCAGGACGGTAACCTCTACATTGAGGGTGACGAGCATAATCCCCATTCTGCGTTTCGCGGCGCGCCATTTGCTCCCGCCGCCCGTCCGGCCATCAAGATAACCGGCGTGAAGACTGACAATTTCAGCCCGACGACGGCAGAGAACGGGGATTTACATTACGGCCATGGCGAAGCCGGAACCCACGCGCCGGGCATGAGCCAACGGCGGATGCTGGAAGTGGAAATAGATGTGTTAGACAAAAATAACCGCATCGCCGCGCGCAACCGCGCCCGCTTCGCCGCCAGCCATCAACTGGTGTTGAACCTGGTCTCCAGCCCCGGTTCCGGTAAAACCACCCTACTGACCGAAACCCTGACCCGCCTGAACGCCCGCGTCCCCTGCGCGGTTATCGAAGGGGATCAGCAAACCGTTAACGACGCCGCACGTATCCGCGAGACCGGCACCCCGGCGATTCAGGTAAACACCGGCAAAGGGTGTCATCTGGATGCGCAAATGATTGCCGATGCCGCACCGCGCCTGCCGCTGGCGGACAACGGCATTCTGTTTATCGAAAACGTCGGCAACCTGGTGTGCCCGGCCAGTTTTGATCTCGGCGAGCGCCATAAAGTCGCGGTGCTGTCGGTCACCGAAGGTGAAGACAAGCCGCTGAAATATCCGCATATGTTTGCAGCGGCATCCATCATGCTGCTCAACAAAATCGACCTGCTGCCTTACCTCAAGTTTGATGTGGAAAAATGCCTCGCCTATGCACGGGAAGTGAACCCGTCGATTGAGGTTTTCCTGATTTCCGCCACCAGCGGCGAAGGCATGGACAGATGGCTGGACTGGCTGGAGACCCAACGATGTGCATAGGCGTTCCGGGACAAATTAGCGCCATTGACGGCAATCAGGCGAAAGTGGACGTGTGCGGCATTCAGCGCGACGTCGACTTAACGCTGGTGGGAAGCACGGATGAAGCGGGGCACACTCGCCTCGGGCAGTGGGTGTTGGTACATGTGGGCTTCGCCATGAGCGTGATAAACGAAGAAGAGGCCCGGGAGACGCTGGCGGCACTGCAAAATATGTACGATGTTGAGCCGGATGTTGGCGCGCTGCTGTTCGGTGAGGAGAGATAATGCGTTTTGTTGATGAATACCGCTCGCCGGAGCAGGTTATGCAGCTTATCGATCGCCTGTGTAAACGGGCGGCGCTGCTCGACTATACGGCGAAGCGCCCGCTGCGGGTGATGGAAGTCTGTGGCGGGCACACCCACGCCATCTTTAAGTTCGGCCTCGACCAGCTGTTGCCGGACAACATAGAGTTTATTCACGGGCCTGGCTGCCCGGTGTGTGTCCTGCCAATGGGGCGCATTGACACCTGTGTGGAAATCGCCAGCCATCCGGAGGTGATCTTCTGTACCTTCGGTGATGCGATGCGCGTGCCGGGGAAAAACGGCTCTCTGTTGCAGGCGAAAGCGCGCGGCGCGGATGTGCGTATCGTCTATTCCCCGCTGGATGCGCTGACCCTGGCAAAACAGAACCCGCAGCGCAAAGTGGTCTTTTTCGGCCTCGGTTTCGAAACCACCATGCCCGCCACCGCCATCACGCTACAGCAGGCAAAACTGCAGGACATGAGTAACTTTTACTTTTTCTGTCAGCACATCACCATTATTCCGACCCTGCGCAGCCTGCTGGAAGAGCCGGATAACAGCATCGACACGTTCCTCGCGCCGGGCCACGTCAGCATGGTGATCGGCACCGACGCCTACGGCTTTATCGCCGAGGAGTACCATCGCCCGCTGGTGGTTGCCGGATTTGAACCGCTGGATCTGCTGCAAGGCGTACTGATGCTGGTGGAGCAGAAAATCAGCGCCCGCCATCAGATAGAAAACCAGTACCGCCGCGTGGTGCCGGACGAAGGGAACCGTCTCGCACAGCAGGCCATCAACGAGGTGTTTGAAGTCCAGGGTGACAGCGAGTGGCGCGGGCTGGGCATGATCGGCGATTCCGGCGTGCGCTTAACCGCACCGTACCAGCGCTTTGATGCCGAGATCCACTTTAACCCTGCGCCGCAGCAAACCTGCGATGACCCACGTGCCCGCTGCGGCGAAGTGCTGACCGGCAAATGTAAACCACACCAGTGCCCGCTTTTCGGCAATACCTGTAATCCACAAACCGCGTTTGGCGCACTGATGGTCTCCTCTGAGGGAGCCTGCGCCGCCTGGTATCAATATCGTGCTCAGGAGTGCGAAGTATGAATGAAGTACAACTGGCGCACGGCAGTGGCGGTCAGGCCATGCAGCAGCTTATCAGCCAGCTATTTATCGACGCGTTCGCCAACCCGTGGCTCAGTGAGCAGGAAGATCAGGCGCGTCTCGATCTCGCCACCCTCGCCGCCAGCGGCGACCGGCTGGCCTTTTCCACCGACAGCTACGTTATCGACCCGCTGTTCTTCCCGGGCGGCGATATCGGCAAGCTCTCGATTTGCGGCACGGCGAACGATGTGGCGGTCAGCGGTGCGATCCCGCGCTATCTCTCCTGCGGTTTTATTCTCGAAGAAGGCCTGCCGATAGAGACCCTGAAAGCGGTGGTCACCAGCATGGCGGAAACCGCTCGCCGTGCGGATATTGCCATTGTCACCGGCGATACCAAAGTGGTGCAGCGCGGGGCGGCGGATAAGTTGTTTATCAATACCGCGGGCCTTGGCGCTATTCCGGCCAATATTCGCTGGGGTGCCAGCACCCTGGAAGCCGGGGATGTGCTGCTGGTCAGCGGCACGCTCGGCGATCACGGGGCGACCATCCTCAATTTGCGCGAACAATTAGGGCTGGACGGTGAACTGACCAGCGACTGTGCCGTGTTAACCCCGCTGATTCAGCAACTGCGCGATATTCCCGGCGTGAAAGCACTGCGCGATGCGACGCGCGGCGGGGTCAATGCGGTGGTGCATGAATTCGCCGCTGCCTGCGGATACGGTATCGAACTTAACGAGCGAGACCTGCCGGTCAAAACCGCGGTGCGCGGCGTGTGCGAGCTATTGGGGCTGGAAGCGCTAAACTTTGCCAACGAAGGCAAGCTGGTAATTGCGGTGCAGCGTCAGTCGGCGCAGCAGGTGCTGGCGCAGTTACGCGCCCACCCGCTCGGCCAGGACGCCGCCATCATCGGCGAAGTGATGGAGCGTAAAGGAGTGCGGCTGGCCGGACTGTACGGCGTGAAGCGGATTCTGGATTTACCGCACGCCGAGCCCCTACCCCGTATTTGTTAATTTCTTGTTTGTGCGGGTGCGCTATAGTGATCACTCAGGTCTGCCTAGGTTATGGAGAGTTCCATAATAATAAAAGGGTTATGGATGCCGGTTGCAGGCCTGCACGAATGTTTATCTTACTTATCTGGAGGCAACATGGCAGTTTCAGCTCGTAATCAACTCGTCGGTAAAGTCAGTGCAACCGCGCACGGTGCGGTTAACGATGAAGTGGAATTAACCCTGGACGGTGGCGCAAAGCTGATCGCCATCGTGACATCCAGCAGTAAAGAAGCGTTGGGCCTGAATCCGGGTAAAGAAGCGATCGCGCTGATTAAAGCGCCGTGGGTGATGCTGGCAACGGAAGATTGCGGCCTGAAATTCTCTGCCCGCAATCAGTTTGCCGGTGCGGTCAGTTCCGTAACCGAAGGCGCGGTGAACGCGACCGTGCACGTGGCAACCGACGCTGGTTTTGAAGTGGTGGCGGTGGTGACTAACGAAAGCTGTGAAGAACTGCAACTGGCGCCGGGCAAACGCGTTATTGCTCTGGTCAAAGCCTCTTCCATTCTTATTGCCACGCGCGCGTAAGAAAATCATCACGCCGTGCTCGCCACGGCGTTATTTTTTTGGGCGGTATTTTTCCGGCAGCTCGGGAACAGGACGTTTGTCATCAATCAGATGACGGAGGGTCAAAATCGGGTGGCGCCACAGCATCCTCGGCCCGGCCCAGCGCATAATCTGCTTCATCTCGTCACGCTTTGCAGGCTGATAACAGTGCACAGGACATTGTTTGCAGGCCGGTTTCTCTTCGCCAAACACACATTTATCCAGCCGTTTATCCGCGTAATCATTCAGCGCCTGGTAGTGCGCCTCATCTGCCACCGCCTGTGGACAGCGCTGCAGGTAGAGCGCAATCATTTTGCGGATGGTCAGTTTTTCGCGGCTAATGCGTTTTCCCGTCATCACCCCTCCTTAAAGAGGTATTTATTTTATACCTTTTAAAGTCCTGGTGCAGTCGTCTTTACACTTGCACCATCTTCCGTCCCTTTCTGCCGCTTGTACGCCATTGTGGTGCACTTTTTCGTCGCTTGCTCCTCATTACGGTGCACCCCACCCCGCGATACCGTGATAAGCCGTGCTTTTGGTGCGCTGGCATGGTTTCTGCATTTTGACTATATCTTCATCAAACGGAATGCAGGGGATGACAATGATAAAAATGACGCTTCCGACCGCGCCATACTACGATGAGATGCTCACCGCAGAAGGCACGCAACGCCAGCACTATGACGCCTGGTGGCACTGGTTACAGCACACCGACCAGCACGCCATTCGCCAGAAGAAAGAGCAGGCAGAACTGCTGTTTCACCGCGTCGGTATTACGTTTAACGTTTACGGTGAAGAGGGGGGAACGGAGCGTTTAATTCCGTTCGACAGCGTGCCGCGCATCATTCCGGCCCATGAATGGCGGATGCTTGATGCCGGAATACGTCAGCGAGTGAAGGCACTCAACGCCTTCCTGTACGATATCTACCACCACCAGCATATTCTCAATGCCGGTATTGTCCCCCGTGAGCAAGTGCTTGCTAACGAGCAATATCAACCCTGCATGCAGGGCGTCGACCTGCACAACAACATTTATGCCCATATCACCGGGATTGATATGGTCCGCGACAGCGACGGGCACTATTACGTGCTGGAAGACAATCTGCGTACCCCGTCCGGCGTCTCTTATATGCTGGAAAACCGCAAGATGATGATGCGCCTCTACCCGGAAATGTTCGCCAGTTCGCATATCGCCCCCGTCGAGCGTTACCCCAGCTACCTGCTACAAACCCTGCGTGAAAGCACCTGGGTTGATGACCCCTGCGTGGTGGTACTGACGCCCGGGCGTTTTAACAGCGCCTATTTTGAACACAGTTTCCTTGCCCAACAGATGGGGGTGGAGCTGGTCGAAAGCGCCGACCTGTTCGTCAAAGAAGGCGGTGTCTATATGCGCACCACCGAAGGCCCGTGCCGGGTAGATGTTATCTATCGCCGAATTGACGATGCCTTCCTCGACCCGCTGGCGTTTCGTTCCGATTCAATGCTGGGCGTACCGGGGCTGCTGTCGGTCTATCGTGCGGGCGGCGTGGTGCTGGCCAATGCGATTGGCACCGGGGTGGCGGACGATAAATCCATCTATCCGTACGTCCCGGAGATGATCCGCTTTTACCTTTCTGAGGAACCGATCCTCGGCAACATTCCCACCTGGCAGTGCCGCAAAGCCGAAGACCTGAGCTACGTGCTGGCCCATCTGGATGAGATGGTGGTGAAAGAGGTTCACGGCGCGGGCGGCTACGGCATGCTGGTCGGACCTCGCTCAACTCAGGCGCAAATCGACGCCTTCCGTCAGCGTTTGCTGGCGAACCCCGGTAACTACATTGCACAAAATACGCTGGCGCTCTCCACTTGCCCGACCTTTGTCGAGGAAGGGCTGGCCCCACGCCACATTGATCTACGTCCGTTCGCCCTCTGCGGCGAGGAGATAAGACTGGTGCCCGGCGGGCTGACCCGCGTGGCGCTGACCGAAGGTTCGCTGGTGGTGAACTCCTCGCAAGGGGGTGGCACGAAAGACACCTGGGTGATGGAGGAGGACGAATAATGTTAAGCCGCACAGCCAGCGAACTGTACTGGATGGCCCGTTATCTGGAACGGGCAGAGAGTTTTGCCCGCGTCCTCGACGTGACCTACAAATTGTCGATGATGCCGCGCCACAGCCAACAGCAGCATGATTTAGCCCTGCCGCTGAACCTGACATTCGGGCATGAACTGTTTCGGGAACGTTACGCCCGATTCAGCATGAACAACTTGCTCAATTTCTTTGCCCTCGACAGCAACAATCCCAGCAGCATTTTTAGCTGTATTGAGATGGCCTGGAACAACGCCCACGCCGTGCGCGGCAGCCTCTCATCGGAAGTGTGGGAGTGCATCAATAGCACCCGTATTGATATCCGCAACCTGCGCCAGACCGGGGTGGATAAGATAGGTATCGACGCCTTTTTTGACTGGGTGAAGGAGCGCGCGCATCTGTTCCGTGGCGCGATGTTCGGCACCCTGCTGCGTAACGACGCCCAGTGTTTTATCCGTATCGGCACCTTAATTGAGCGCTCGTTTGCCACCGCGCAGCTGCTGGCGCTTAAAGATCAGCAGCTCAGCAACGACCCGGATCCGGTGCGCGAATATTACCGTCTCGACACGCTGCTGCGTGCGGTGAGCGCCCGGGAAGCCTACCACAGCATTTATCGCCAGCCGATCAGCCGCGAGACCGTCACCGAATTGCTGGTGTTCCGCAATGACGTGCCGCGTTCGCTACATGCCTGCGTCGGCGATCTGGTGCAACAGCTGGAGATGATTGGCAGCGAGCGGGCGCGTGTGCCACTGCGCCTTGCCCATCAACTGCACGTGGAGCTGCGTTTTGGCTCGCTCGATGATGTGCTGGCCGAAGATGTTCAGGCCTGGTTAAACCGTTTTCTCACCAAAATTAACGAGCTGGCCGATAGCATCCGCCAGACCTATCTGGAGGCGCTATGAAACTGACCATTAATCACCTGACCCACTACCATTACGATGAAGAAGTGAAGTTCAGCACCCAGTATCTGCGTCTGACGCCGCAAACCTCCGCCCGCCAGTATATTAAAGAGTGGAACCTGCTGCTGCCCGCTTCAGCAGTGGCCACCACCGACGCGTACGGCAACCTGATGCACGTCTTAACCCTCGATCATCCCCATCAGGAGATTGTCATCCATGCTCAAGGTGTGGTGGAGATCGCCGATAATACGGGAGAAGCGGAAGAAGCCAGCGAGGCGTTATCTCCGCTGGTGTTCCTGCGTCCGACCCCGTTAACCGACGCCGACGCGCCGATTCGCGAGTTTGCCCTGCGCTATTACCGGGAACACGACGCCGTTGCCAGCCTGGGGGAATTGATGGCGGAATTGCGCCTGAAAATGCCCTACACGCCGGGGGCCACGCAGGTGCATGACACCGCCGCCGTCGCCTTTGCCAAAGGCAAAGGGGTATGTCAGGATCACACCCATGTGTTTCTGGCCTGCTGTCGCAGCCTGCGCATTCCGGCGCGCTACGTCAGCGGCTATGTTTACAGCCGGGATACGAACCATGTGGCAATGCACGCCTGGGCAGAGGCCTGGCTTGACGGTCGCTGGCAGAGTTTCGATATCACCAATAACACGCGTGAATTGAACCAACATCTACGCCTGGCTGTCGGAATGGATTATCTTGATGCCTGCCCGGTGCGTGGCAGCCGTTTTGGCGGCGGCTGTGAAGAGATGTTTTCCGCCGCAGAGGTTAGCCTGTTTGAGCGACAACAACAGGTACAGCAGCAACAATGAATTGATATTAATTAAGGTATTTTAATGACTTACTGTGTGGCCATGCGTCTTTCCGACGGGCTGGTTTTTGCATCCGACTCCCGCACCAATGCGGGGGTAGATCACATTGCAACCTTCAAAAAACTCCATGTGTTCAGCAAGGAGGGGGAACGGGTGCTGGTGATCCAGTCGGCGGGAAACCTGGCCACCACACAGAGCATTGTCAGCCTGCTTAACGAGCGGATACAGGGCCAGCATACGCCAAACCTGATGCAGATGGGAACGATGTACGACGCCGCAACGCTGGTTGGGGAGACGGTGCGTGAAGTGATCCACCGCGACAGCGCGGCGCAGCAAAACAGCAGCACCAATTTTGGCTGCAATATGCTGATTGGGGGCCAGATTGGCAGCGAAGTCCCGCGCCTGTTTCATATCTATCCCGAAGGCAATTTCATTGAAGCGACGAATGACACCCCCTACTTCCAGATTGGCGAAAGCAAATACGGTAAGCCGATTATCGACAGGGTGTTGACGGTTGATACCCCTCTGGAGCACGCTATGTGCTGCGCACTGATCTCCATCGACTCGACGTTACGCAGTAACCTGTCAGTCGGCATGCCGCTGGACGTCATGATTTATCGCGCGAATACCTTTGATGCCAGCGAACAGCGGCGCATCACGGAAACCGATCCCTACTTTACCGGAATCCGCAAAGCCTGGTCGGAAGGTCTGGTTAACACATTCCGCCAGTTGCCGCCTTTTCCGGCACAGGGCTAAGTTGGGCGATACCGGTAATAACCAAAGAGCTCCTCAATGAGACTGGCAGTCATTAGCACCTTATTTTTGCTTGCAGCGTCAACATCCGCGCTGGCATCCACATCGAACGAAGAAGCGGTCGCGGCAGCGAAAGTGACCCTGGGCCAGGCGCTGTATAAGTCTGCGCTGCTGACCGGTGCCATGCCGGAAGAAGGCAAAGCAGACCCGGCCAAAATGGGCGTAAAAATGGGCACCGACATGTCCCAGCGCCTGAATAACGTCGTGATTGGCGGCCTGAACCAGGGGGCAAGCTGCGACGATATCACCGCGAATATTCAAAAAAGCTTCGAGATCATGCAACGGGATGCGGTAAACCAGTTTTCCTCTTCTTCCGCCATTAAAAAGGCGCTGGATAATGTGCCGCTCAGCGCCGCACAGTATGCCTCTGCGGAATGTGAAAACCTGACCAGCCAGTAATCTGTCTCTTCGATCCCAGCGGTGAAAGCCGCTGAGATCGCACGCCTGCGCCCTTCCGTTTCCTCTACCAGCGCTGTTTTATTCGCATAAAAATATCCTGCGATATCACAGATTCACTCGTCGGTTAGGGAAGGTGCGATTTAATCGTCAATTATGAGAACATAACCCTTTCTTTGACATAGACTTTTCACGATGCCCGCT